>JBCCMB010000030.1:0-24660 GCA_039026555.1 Pseudomonadota bacterium | reverse complement strand
TTGCCTTACAACCGCCGCTATATCAGGGCATAAAGACGCAATGAGCATCTGGACCCGTTTGGCGTCTCTGACACGCAACGCTTTTTTGTTGGACGCGGCCGAACCGGCGATGGCGGGCGGCGGGGTGTTGCATATCGACGATGTGCCGTGCGCGCCCGACCCCGGTGATGTGGACTTTACCTCTGCTATTGTCGCGCTGGGCGCCAAGCTGGCGAAAGCGGACGGTGTGGTTACCGACGATGAAGTGCGCGTCTTTTCCCGCGTTTTTCGCGCAGCGCCGGAAGATGCGCCTTCGATCCGGCGGGTGTTCAACCTCGCCCGCCAAACCGTCCGTGGGTATGAAAGCTACGCGCAGCGCGTCGGTAAGCGCTATCGAGACCGCCCCTGCCTATTGGAAGGCGTTCTTGACGGCCTGTTTCAAATTGCGCTGGCGGACGGCGTTTTGACGACGGACGAGCATGAGTATCTCGAATCGGTCGCGATCGCTTTTGGCTTCAGTGAGACGGATTTCAGGCGCATCAAGGCAAGCCATTTGGGACCCGACGCGGACGATCCCTATTCGATTTTGGGCGTCGCCCACGACGCGCCGTTTGAAGAAATCCGCGCCGCATATCGACGATTGATGAAGGAACACCATCCAGACCGGACAGCGTCCGCCAAACGCGCGCCGCGCGAATATGAGCCAATCGCGCATGAAAAAGCTGCAAGCATCACCGCAGCCTACGCAAAAATACGTGTTGAACGCGGATTTCTTGTGCGGCCTGATTGACGTAGCGCCACCACGACCACACCCTTATAGTACAAGGAGACTATTTTAACATGACCGGAACCCAGGCCGCCCCAGATTTGTTCGCGCGTATTTCGTTTTATGCGAAGCGCTTGACGTCTTGGGCCGCGCGCGCTGGATTCGGCGTGTTTGTCGTTGCGGCTGCGGGCGTCGCTCTTCTCGCCACAACCTTGCTGGGCCTTTTCCTGGCGTTGGCGGCGTTGTTCTTGAAAGCCGCGCACAGTTTCGGACGAGGCGGCGGACGCTCGAATGCTAATCCTCGCGGAGGCGCGTCGGCGCGTCCTGATCGGCGACCGGTCGGTGATACGCTTGACGCGACCCAGACGCCGGACGGTTGGGTCATCGATCCGCAAGCGCCGAAACACTCCTAGGCGCTCAAGACAGCCTAGCGCAGCGTTAGTCTTAAGAGTGTCGCCGTTTTGCGTCACGGTGTGGCGCAATGAATCTCAGAGATTTCTCTTTACTTTTTGTGGTGTGCTTCCTCTGGGGACTGAATGTCGTCCTGACCAGGTGGGTCATTGCGGATATGAGCGTTCCGCCGATCTTTTACGCGGCGCTTCGCTTCGGGCTGATCGCTTTGCTGCTGATCCCGTTTTTGCGTCCGGTCCCCAAAAAGATTGGTCAATTATTCCTGATCGCGATGGGCATTGGCGCCGCGCATTTCGCGTTTTTGTTTTTGGGATTGCAAACCGCAGAAGCCAGCGCTGCGGCCGTGGCGACGCAATTAGGCGTTCCTTTCTCCACCCTTCTGTCCATGGTGTTTCTAGGCGAGAAGATTGGCTGGCGGCGCGGTATGGGCATCACATTGGCGTTCGCCGGGGTGATGGTGATCGCCTTTGAACCGTCCGGCTTCGCCGTCTCGGTAGGATTGCTCTATGTTGTTCTCTCGACCTTTGTCGGCGCTTGCGCCGGCATTCTCATGAAGCGGATCGACCCGATGCCGGCAATGCAAATGCAGGCGTGGGTCGGCTTGTTTTCAGTCGGACCGCTCGCGCTAATATCCCTAGCGGTTGAACAAGGACAGGTGAGCGAGTTTATCGCGGCTGGTTGGGGCGTTTGGGTGGCGACCGCTTTTGCAGTGCTAGCGGTTTCAATTTTCGGACACGGCTCCTTCTACATGTTGTTGAAGCGCTATGACGTCACCGTTATTTCGCCGCTGACGCTGATGACGCCGATTTGGAGCGTGGCGCTTGGCGTGGCGCTGCTCAGCGAGGCTTTGACCGTTCGATTGGTCGTCGGCACCGCCATCGCGCTCATCGGCGTCGGCGCCATTGCGATGCGGCCGAACGTCAAACTTCCGGTTGCAGCCTTGGGACGGAAACTGTTCCAATGAGCGTATGATGACCGAGATAAATCCGATCTCCGCGCCGAGCCCGAATTTCGACGAACGGGCTTATCCCGTCGACATGCTGGTTCTACATTATACGGGCATGGAGAACGGGCCGTCCGCCTTGGATCGGATGCGCGACCCTGATGCGAAAGTCTCCGCGCACTACATGGTCGAAGAAGACGGCCAGATCTTCCAACTCGTTTCAGAAGACAAGCGCGCCTGGCATGCGGGCGTCGCCTCTTGGATGGGGCATGATGACCTCAATTCGCGGTCTGTCGGCATCGAGATCGTCAATGGCGGGCATGATTTCGGATTGCCACCCTTTCCCGATGCGCAGATAGACGCCGTCATTGCGCTCAGCGCAGCGATTGTCGACCGCTGGGCGATCCCCGCACGTCGGCTTGTTGCGCATTCCGACATCGCGCCGTCGCGAAAGGCGGATCCCGGCGAGATGTTTCCATGGGCGCGTCTCGCCGAGGCCGGGCTGGGCCTATGGCCGGAACGACCCGATGTTGGGACGCTGCGCGGCGTGGGTCTTGGCTCCGAAATGAAGGGGGAGGGCGTTGTTCGGATGCAAGGCGGGCTCACGACAATCGGCTATGACCTGCCGATCACCGGCGTTTATGATGCGGCGACGGAGGTTGTCGTACGCGCGTTTCAGCGCCGATGGCGCGCCGACGCGGTGACCGGGCAGGCGGACTTAACCACCCTCATTATGATCGAACGGGTCGCGGATCTCGCGCGGCGGTCCGGAATAGGGTAGAATCTTACCTCGATCAGGCGGCCGGGCGATTGCTGGTAAGGAAACTTGCTGGAGGAAAGTCCGGGCTCCACGGAGGCGAGGCGGCGGGTAACGCCCGCCCGGCGTAAGCCGAGGGAAAGCGCCACAGAAAGCAAACCGCCTTGAGTTTGACTTAAGGTAAGGGTGAAAGGGTGCGGTAAGAGCGCACCGCGGACCTGGCGACAGGGACGGCATGGCAAGCCCCGCTTGGAGCAAGACCGAATAGGGACGAACGGGTCGTTTCGGCCCACGCGCGCCTCCGCGCGTCGTCCGGGTTGGTTGCGTGAGGCGTTTCGCAAGGGGCGTCCCAGATGAATAATCGCCCATCTGAGGCGGGGCCTATCCCGTCCCAGAGGACAGAACCCGGCTTACAGGCCGCCTGATCGACGCTCTGACTACATATTGTGTGTCTGAATATCGAATTGTCCAAATATAGTAGATGTAAAGTATTGGCTGACGATGAGCTTCTTGCGGCCGACAAATGAAATTTGCGAGCATATCCCACAAATTCCCAAATTCGCTTTTTGCGAGAAATTCGGCTAGTCTAGTTATCCACAGCATCTTTGTTCATTTGTTCTTATAATGATCCATTTTGTTCTGTTTATCTTCGGATTTCGGGACTGTTAAGCAAGTGTAAATTCCATTGTTTCCCTAGATTTCCCATGGTATCCCTGATTTGCGCGAAGCGGTCGGGGCAAGTTCGGTTCGCGCCCTTGGCGAAAATGCTCGATTGGGCGAGCGAACATATCGGGCTGGAGCCGGTTTCGGGGCATGTTTCTCTCGACGTATGAGAACACTGTTGATGCGAAGGGCAGGGTGTCGATACCGGCGCCCTTTCGCGCGGCCCTAGGCGGCGCCGATCATGTTCTGCTGTGGCCGTCTTTTGAGGGTCCGTTTTTGGAAGGCGGCGGCGCGGCGCTTTTGGAAAGCTATCGCGCGATGATGCGCCGCCTGCCGCCGCACGACAAAACGCGGCGCGCCTTTATGCATGCGGTGTTCGGTCGCTCTCGTCCGTTTAACTTTGATTCCACGGGCCGCATCGTTTTGGACAGAGCGTATGCTCAGCATGCATCCATCACGGGCAAGGCGCTTTTCGTTGGATTGGACGACCGATTCCAGGTCTGGTCGCCGGAGGCTTACGCCGCGCATGAAGCCGAATACCTAAAACTTGCGGCGGAACGGTCTGATTTGTTGACGGCGCCTGATATGTTCGGTGAAACGCCTTATGGCGGGGAGGCGGCCGAATGACGCCGACGCAAGGTCCTGCGTCCCAAACGCCAATTCCGAAAGCCGCGTCCGATATGGCGGATGGCGGACATGTTCCCGTTCTCATGGAAAAGGTGCTTGAGGCGCTCGCGCCTGTCGATGGCGGCGTTTATGTCGACGGCACTTATGGCGGCGGCGGTTACACGCGCGCTTTGCTTGCCATCGCGGACGCTAAAGTGCTGGCGGTAGATCGCGACCCCGACGCCATGGAGCGTGCTTGGGCGCATGCAGGCAAGGATGACCGCGTACGGCCGGCGCCTGGTTGTTTCGGCGAGTTGGATCTCGCGACGCGCGCGGCGGGACATGAATATGTCGATGGCGTGATGTTGGATCTTGGCGTGTCCTCCTATCAATTGGATCAGGCGCCGCGCGGGTTTTCTTTTATGCGGGACGGGCCCCTGGATATGCGCATGGCGCAGCGCGGCGTCACGGCGGCTGATGCGGTGAATCTACTCGGCGAGCGAGATCTTACGGCGATTTTTCACTATTATGGCGAGGAGCCGGGCGCTCGCCGCATGGCGAAGGCCATCATCAACCGCCGCGCCGCCGAACCCTTTGTGCGCACCTTGGATCTGGCCGAACTCGCCGAGCGCGTTTTGGGAAGCAAACGCGGCAAGCGCGCGCATCATCCGGCGACCCGAATTTTCCAGGCGCTTCGGCTCTATGTAAATGACGAGTTGGGCGAGCTCGTGCGCGCCTTGTCGGCGGCTGAAAGCGTTTTGTCGCCGCATGGCCGCTTGGTTGTGGTGACCTTTCATTCACTTGAAGACCGTATCGTCAAATCCTTCCTGAGAGCGCGTTCCGGCCATGCGCCGGGCGGCTCGCGGCATGCGCCTGAAACCCCAAAGGGAGCGCCGGCGAGTTTTGAATTGCTGGCCCGTAAAGCCTTAGAGCCGTCCGACGCCGAAGTGTCGGCAAACCCGCGGGCGAGGTCGGCGCGCTTGCGCTGGGCCCTAAGAACCGAAGCGCCCGGTTGGGGTGAGGCGGCCGAAGATGGTTTTGGCGCGCCCGACTTGAAGACACTGGAGCGGTTGAAAGCATGAAACGCTTTTTGCTCTTTGCTTTGGCGCTGTTGGTCGTGCTGGCGGTTTCCGTCTATCGCGCAAAGCTTGGCGCTCAGTCCTCGCACGAGGAAATCGCAAAAATCGAGGCTGAGATCGCGCGCTTGGAACAAGAATTAGCGGTGCTGCGGGCCGAAGAGGCGCATTTGGAGCGGCCTGACCGGATCGGCCCGCTCGCGAAAGACCATTTGGGATTGGAGCGCATGTCCCCTGACCAATATGTCGACATCGACGCTTTGGAGAACGACCCGCGTTTGGCTCCTAAAGAGGCGCCGCAATGATGGCGCCGGTTCCCGACAATGCTGGCGGGCCAAGCGCCGCTATGGAAGATCGGTGGGCGCCGATGCGCGCCTATATCGTCGCTGGCGCTTTAGCGTTGGTGTTCGGTGTGATTGGCGTGCGCGCCGGCCAGGTCTCTTTGGCGGGCGTCGCCGAAGCGAGCGGCGGTGATCGCGCCGAAGCGCCGCGCCGCGCTGACATTGTCGACCGCAATGGCGATTTAATGGCGACCTCTTTAACAGCTTACTCGCTGTTTGCGGACCCGCGCGCCATATGGGATGCGGGCGACGTGGCGGCGGGTCTCGCCACCGTCTTTCCCGATCTTGACGCGTTGGACTTAGAGGCGCGGCTTTCCAATCGCGAACGCGCCTTTGTGTGGATCCGTCGTGGCCTTACACCGCGCCAGCGTCAGGCCGTCTTCGCATTGGGACTGGAAGGTTTGGGCTTTGAAGAAGAAAGTCGCCGCGTCTTTCCTGGCGGCGCCTTGGCGGGGCATGTTTTGGGCCATGTCAATGTCGACGGGCGCGGCGCAGGCGGTCTCGAATTGGCCTATGAAGACCGTTTGGCGGCGGGCGGCGATCCGCTTGAGCTGACCCTCGATTTGCGCGTGCAACATGCGCTGGAAGCGGAGTTGCAGTTCGCGGCAGACGCTTATGCGCCGATCGGGGCGGCGGGCGTCGTAGTTGAGGCTGCAACTGGAGAAATTCGAGCGGTGGCGTCATGGCCGCCAGTTGATCCCAATCGTCCGGGCGCGTCGGGCGCCGAGGCGCGCTTAAATCGCGCGACGGGCGCTGTCTATGAATTGGGATCGGTGTTTAAGCCGCTTACCGTGGCGGCGGGATTGGACGCCGGTGCGCTAACGCCGAGCGAGCTGTTTGACGTGTCCACGCCGCTACAGATCGGCGCGGCCATGATACGCGATGATCATCCGATCGACGGAGCGGCGACGCTGACGGATATCATTGCGCACTCATCAAACATCGGCACGGTGAAAGTGGCCGAGCGTCTGGGCGAGCGTCGGCTGAAATCCTTCTATGAAACGCTGGGTTTGTTGTCGCGACCGGATGTGGATCTTCCGGGCGCCGCAAGACCCTTGGCGCCTGCGGAATGGGACCGGCTCGCTAACGCCACGGCGAGCTTTGGGCACGGTTTGGCCGTGTCGCCCTTAAGCCTTGCAATGTCCTATACGGCGCTCGCCAATCAGGGCGAGGCTGTTGCGCCGCGCTTTGTGGCTCCAGGACCTTATGAAGAGGTGGAGCGTCGCCGAGTGATGGCGGCGCCGACGGCGGCGTTCGTCATGCACATGATGCGCGCCGTTGTCACCGAGGGCACTGGGACGCGCGCCGAAGCCTATGGCTATGAGATCGCCGGCAAAACCGGCACGGCGGAGAAGCCTGGTCCCAACGGGTATGACAAAGACCGAAATATCTGCTCTTTCGCCGCCGTTTTTCCCGCCTCTCGCCCTGAATATGTCGTGTTGATCACGCTTGATGAGCCCAGGCCCCTGCCAGGGGAAGGCCGAACCGCAGGGTTTAACGCCGCGCCCGTGGCCGGGCGCCTTATTGCGCGCATTGCGCCCTTGTTGGACGTCGAGCCGGTCCTCGCCGCGCCCCGCTCCCAGCCGTCGGGCGTGCGTGCGGTCTCTGACAAGAGGGCGTTATGACACTCGACCAACTTCTCCCAGGCGCGCCGAACGTCGACATTAAAGGGCTGACGGCCGACAGCCGCAAAGTCGCCCCCGGCTTTTTGTTCGCGGCGTTGAAAGGCGTCGCCGCGGACGGGCGTGACTATATCCCGCAAGCGATGGAGGCCGGCGCAGCGGCGATCCTGACTGACGAGCGGCAAGGCGCTTGGGAGGTCCCGGCGATCAAGCATGCTGAGCCGCGCCTTGCGCTCGCCCAGACTGCGGCGGCGTTTTATGGCGCTCAGCCGGACACAATGGCGGCCGTGACCGGGACGAACGGGAAATCCTCGACGGTCGATTTTTTAAGGCAAATCTGGACGGCGTGCGGCCGTGAGGCGGCGAGCCTCGGCACGCTGGGCGCAGTTGGGCCGATGGGCGCGGTCGATCTGGGGCACACCACGCCGGATCCTGTCGCGATCCACTCCACGCTGGCGACCCTGGCGAATGAAGGCGTGACGCACGGCGCCATGGAGGCGTCGTCGCATGGTCTGGCGCAATACCGGCTGCATGGCGTGAAACTCGCTGCGGCGGCGTTCACGAACCTCACGCAGGACCACCTCGATTATCACCCGACATTCGAAGATTATCGTGAGGCGAAACTAAAGCTGTTCACGGAGCTCTTGGCGCCCGGCGCGCCGGCGGTGATTAATGCGGACAGCCCGGAAAAGTCCGCCTTCGAGGACGCGGCCGACGCCGCCGGCCTTAAGCGGTTCAGCGTCGGATGGCGCGGCGGCGATCTTAAATTGGCCGAGCTGACGCCGCGCGCCACCGGTCAGGATCTGCGCCTCCATTGGGCTGGCCAAGAACACGACGTTTATCTGCCGCTTATCGGCGAGTTTCAGGCGCTTAACGCGTTGTGCGCCGCCGGTTTGGCGTTGGCCTTGGGAGAACCAGCCGACAAGGTGTTTGACGGCCTTTCTTCCTTGGTCGGCGTCAAAGGCCGCTTGGAATTAGTCGGCGAAACGCGCGAAGGCGCGGGCGTGTTTGTCGATTATGCACACACGCCGGACGGGTTAGATACGCTCTTGCGCGCTGCGCGTCCGCACGCGGCGGGGCGATTGATTTGCGTTTTCGGCTGCGGCGGCGATCGCGATCCCTTTAAGCGGCCCATGATGGGCAAAGTCGCCGCGGATTTGGCCGATGAAGTGATCGTCACGGATGACAATCCGCGCTCCGAGGATCCCGCTGAGATCCGCGCCGCCATCTTGGCTGCGGCTCCGGGCGCTCAAGAAATCGCCGATCGCGGCGCTGCCATTTTAGAAGGCGTCAAACGTCTAAGATCCGGCGATGCGTTGATGATCGCCGGCAAGGGCCATGAAACAGGCCAAATTGTTCAAGGCGAGACCATTCCCTTTTCCGACCATGAAGCGGCCCTCGCGGCGCTCCGCGATATGGAGGCGGCGAATGGCTGATCCGCTTTGGACTGCAAAGGAGGCCGCCAAAGCGACGGGCGGCAAGGCGACCGGCAAATGGACCGCGACAGGGCTTTCCATCGACACGCGATCGTTGAACGCGGGCGACATGTTCATCGCGCTAAAGGACCAACGCGACGGGCATGATTTCTTAGATGTCGCGTACGAGGCCGGTGCGTCGGCCGCTTTGGTCTCCAAAGACGCGGGTCGACGGCCCTCGCTCAAGGTCGACGACACATTGGCTGGTTTGGAGGCTTTGGGGCTAGCGGCGCGTGCGCGTTGCAAAGGCGCATTCGCAGCTGTGACCGGATCCGTTGGCAAGACGAGCGTCAAAGAGATGCTGGCGCAGATTTTTCGCGCTGTTGGACGCGCGCATTGGTCTGAGCGCTCCTTCAACAATCATTGGGGCGTGCCCTTAACCCTGGCGCGCATGCCGAAAGACACGGAACGCGCGATTTTCGAGATCGGCATGAATACGCCCGGAGAGATCGCCCCGCGCTCGCGCATGGTTCGTCCGCATGTGGCGATGGTGACGAAAATAGCCGGCGCGCATTTGGAAGGCATGGGCAGGATTGAAGCCATCGCATTGGAAAAATCGGACATATACGCTGGGCTTGAACCCAGCGGCGCGGCGATCATCCCGGCGGATGATAACTTCGCCGATTTCCTCGCCGACCGCGCCAAAATTCACCAGCCGCGATGTAAGATTTACGAGTTTGGCGGGTCGGCTGTGCACGGCGCGAAATTGTCGGCGTTCGACCTGGACGGCGACGGCTCCAAAGGCGTTGTGGATCTGCTGGGCGAAACGGTGTCGTTCCATCTCAATGCACGCGGCGCACATTGGGGCGCCAATGCGTGTTTGGCTTTGCTGGCGGCGAAGCTCGCTGGCGTGAAGGCGGGAGACGCTGCGGCGGCCCTTGAAGGTTTCGGTCCGCCGGAAGGACGCGGCGCGGCTGTTCGCCTGGCGCTGCCGAGCGGCGGAGAAGCCGTGATGTTGGACGACAGCTATAACGCCAACCCGGAAAGCATGCGCGCCGCATTTAAGGCGCTCAAACTCCATAAAGGGCGGCGCTTGGCGGCGCTGGGAGAGATGCGGGAATTGGGCAAAGACGCCGCCGCGCTGCACGCCTCTCTGGCGCAGCCGATCCGTGATGCGGGCGTCGAAGAAGTATTCCTTATAGGAAAGGATATGGATTATCTCGCCGCCGCGCTTCGTGAGGGCGGAAATCAGCCGGGCGTCACCGCCGTGTCGAGCGAATCCGACATGGTGGAAGCTGTTAACAAATCATTAAAGAACGGCGACGTGCTCTTGATCAAAGGCTCGAATGCATCCGGGATGGGACGTGTTGGAAGGGTCCTCGTTGCGGAGTACGCCGAGGGCGTCGGGCTGAAAAAGAACGCGGCGGAACCCGTCGCAGGGATCGATCATGCTGGTTGAGTTATTTGCGCCCCTGGCCGACGAATACGGCTTTTTCAACCTGTTCAATTATCTCACGTTCCGCGCCGGCGGCGCGATTGTAACGGCGTTCATCATCTCGGCTTGGTTTGGCGGCTCGCTGATCAATTTGCTTCGCGCGCGCCAAGGCAAGGGCCAGCCGATCCGCGATCTGTCGCTGGACGCTCAGATGTCCAAACAAGGCACGCCGACAATGGGCGGTTTCCTTATTTGGGTGGGATTGTTCTCTGCGACCTTGCTGTGGGCGGATTTGGGCAATCCTTATATTTGGGTCGTTTTGTTTTTGACGGCGTGTTTTGCGGCCATTGGGTTTCTCGACGACTTCGCCAAAGTCGCCAAACAGTCTTCCGACGGCGTTTCCGGCAGGGTGCGTTTGGCTCTAGAATTCTTAGTGGCCGGTTTGTCGTGCGCCTTCATCATGGGGCTCCATGGCGCCCACACGCCTTTAGGACATGCAGAGTGGGGCGCGCTCAATGATGTGTCCCGTATGATTGCAGACCTCGCGCCGACGACGAGGGTGGAGCCCAATCAACAAAGCTTCGCCGGCGGTGTCGCCGTGCCTTTCGTCAATGATTACTTCCTGCCTTTGGGGCTTTGGTTCATACCCTTCGGAATGATCGTTGTCGTCGGCTGGGCGAATGCAGTGAATTTCACCGACGGTCTCGATGGTCTTGCGATCGTGCCGACGATGTTTTCCGCCTCGGCCTATGCGCTGATTGCATATCTCACCGGCAATTTCGTCTTTGCGGGTTATCTGGGCATTCAATTTACCCCCGGAGCCGGCGAGATGGCGGTGTTGATGGGGGCGCTGCTCGGCGCCGGCATGGGCTTTTTGTGGTACAACACCTTTCCGGCGCAGCTCTTTATGGGCGACACCGGCTCGCTCGGCTTAGGCGGCTTGCTTGGCGTTGTGGCGGTCGCAGTTAAGCACGAATTTGCGCTGGTTGTGATCGGCGGCCTGTTTATCTTAGAAATCCTGTCCGTCGTCTTTCAGGTCAGCTGGTTCAAGATCACCCGCCGGCTGACTGGCGAAGGTAAGCGCATTTTCAAAATGGCGCCCCTGCACCATCATTTTCAAAAAGCCGGATGGCCGGAGACCCGCGTGGTTGTTCGCTTCTGGATTTTGTCCGCCCTGTTCGCCCTTGCGGGCCTTGCAACCTTAAAGCTGAGGTAGTCGGTTAAGTGATCCCTGTTGCGGCATATGACGGAAAAGACGTCGCCGTGTTCGGTTTGGGCCGAACGGGGATTTCGGCCGCGCGCGCCCTTATGGCCGGCGGCGCCCGCGTGCATGCGTGGGATGATAATGAAGCCTCTCGCACCAAAGCCGCAGAAGCCGGCGTCACCATTCGCGACATCAATAAGATGGATTGGCAGCATTACGCCGCGCTGATCTTGTCGCCCGGCGTTCCCTACAAATATCCGGAGCCGCATCGCGTCGTGAAGATGGCGCAATTGGTCGGCGTTCCTGTGATCGGCGACATGGAATTGTTCGCCCGCGCCGTAAATGATCTGCCGGTTCACGCCCGGCCCAAAATCATCGGCGTCACCGGCACGAACGGCAAATCCACCACCACCGCCTTGATCGGGCATATACTGAAAAACGCCGGCGTGGATGCGCGGGTCGGGGGCAATATCGGCGTCGGCGTTTTGGATTTGGAACAATTGCACGCCAATGCGGTTTATGTGCTGGAATTGTCTTCCTATCAGCTCGATTTGATCGAAACGCTCCGCTGCGACGTCGCCGTCTTTCTGAACATCTCGCCGGATCATCTGGACCGTCATGGCGGCATGGACGGCTATATGGCCGCCAAAAAGCGCATCTTCGCCAATCAGCAGCCGTCTGACTATGCGATTGTCGGCGTGGATGATCTTCGCACACAGGTATTGTGCACCAAATTGGCGGCCGAAGGCGGTCGGCGCGTAATGGCCGTCTCGGCGGAATTGGCGCTCGGAAAAGGCGTCAGCGTGCTCGACGGCAAACTCTCCGACAGCATGGAAGGCCGCGCCGCAGCGCCCGCTGATCTGCGTCGCGCCAAAGCCTTGCCTGGCAAACACAACCACCAGAACGCGGCCGCCGCTTACGCAGCATGTCGGGCGTTGGGGATGGACGCGCGCGAGATTCTGGACGGTATGGAGCAATTCCCAGGCTTGGCGCATCGCTTGGAGGCGGTCGGCGAAGTTGACGGCGTCCGCTTCATCAACGACAGCAAGGCGACCAATGCTCAGGCCGCCGATCAAGCGCTGAAAGCCTATCCCGGCGCGTATTGGATTTTAGGCGGCCGCCCTAAGGATGACGGGATTGACGAGCTGGAGCCGCGCTTTGGCGACGTGCGCAAAGCCTATCTGATAGGCCAGGCGGCGGACAGTTTTGCGGAAGTCCTGAAAGGGAAAGCCGAGGCTGTAAAATCGCGCACCTTAGAGGCGGCGATTTTGTCCGCGTTTGAGGACGCCAAAGCGTCAGGCGACGAAGGGCCCGTCATCCTGTTTTCACCAGCCTGCGCCAGTTTTGATCAGTTTTCCGATTTTGAAGCGCGGGGGGAGGCGTTTAAGGCGTTGGTTCGCAATCTAACCCTGCAAGCGCCGGCGAGAGCGCTCGCGTGAGAGCTGGGATGGCGCCGTGACCACGATTGACGGCTTTGCACGCTCGGACACCTCGCTGCTGGCCGAATGGTGGCGCACCATCGACCGGACTTTGTTGATGTCGGCGGGTGCGCTGATTGTCATCGGTTTGATGTTGTCGCTCGCCGCCGGGCCCTCCGCGGCCGATCGCGTCGGACAGGCGGACCCGTTTTTCTTCGTCTATCGTCAGGCGGCGTTCGCATGCGTTGCGGGCGCGATCCTTCTCGGCGCATCTATGTTGGATCCTCGATGGGCGCGTCGATTGGCGCTGGCTGCGTTTTTGGGCAGTTTTTTATTGATGGCGTTGCTCCTACTCATAGGCCATGAAGCCAAAGGCGCTCAGCGTTGGTTGCGTCTGGGCGGGTTTTCCTTTCAGCCGTCAGAGATTGTGAAGCCCTCGCTGATCGTTACGACGGCTTGGCTGCTAGCGCAGCGCAAGCGTTTTCCCGACGGACCCTGGGCGCCCGTCGCGTTCGCTTTTTACGCGGTGACTATGGGGCTGCTGCTGCTGCAACCCGATGTCGGGCAGGCGGCGCTGATCACCGCCGGCTTCATCATCGTCTTTTTCGTATCCGGCTTGCCGCTACGCTGGGCGGCCGGATTTGGCGTCGGCGGTGTCGGGCTCGCCGGGGCGCTCTACGCCTTGCTTCCGCATGTGCGCTATCGGGTGAATTCCTTCCTCAATCCGACGGACTACGACACCTATCAGGTGGACACTGCGCGCGCCGCATTGGAGCGCGGAGGCTTAATGGGGGCCGGTCCAGGCGAAGGTCGCATTAAATCTGATTTACCTGACGCCCATACCGACTTCATCTATTCGGTCGCTGGAGAGGAGTTCGGATTGGTCGCCTGCATCGCATTAATCCTACTGTTTGCGGCGATTTCGGTGCGCGGCGTGGTGCGTGCGGCGCGCGCCTCGGACGAATATGCGCGCGCGGCCGGCGTTGGACTTTTCGCGCTGTTCGGGCTTCAAGCCGCGATCAATATCGGGGTAAACGTCAATCTGGTGCCGCCAAAGGGGATGACCTTGCCGTTTATCTCTTATGGCGGGTCGTCGCTGATCGGTTCGGCGCTGACATTGGGATTGGCGTTGGCGCTCACCCGCCGGCGTCCGGCGGCGCGGTTTTAACCGCGCCAATCGGGTCGGAAGCGTTTGTTGAATGAGTGAAGCTAAGAAGCTCGTCGTCATCGCCGCAGGCGGCACAGGCGGGCATATGTTCCCAGCCCAAGCCTTCGCAGAGGAGATGGCGCGCCGCGGCTGGCGAGTCGGATTGATCACGGATGAACGCGGCGAACGCTATGCGAAACATTTCCCCGCGGATTGGCGTGAGCATGTACAAGCAGCGACCATCGGCTCGAAGCGCCCCGATAAGCTCATATCCTCTGCGTTGAAGATCAATGCAGGCATCGCCGAAGCCAAAGCGCGCTTTAAAGATCTGCAGCCGGATGTTGTGGCGGGGTTTGGCGGGTATCCGTCTTTTCCCTCGCTGGCGGCCGCTCGATCTCGACATGTGCCGATCATCATTCACGAGCAAAACGCCGTACTCGGGCGCGTTAATCGCGCCTATGCCGGCGCCGCGAAATACGTCGCATGCGGGTTTGAGCGCCTGGACCGCCTGCCCAAGAAAGCAGAGAGCGCCAAGCGCGTGGTCGGCAATCCGGTGCGCGCGCCTATCTTGCCAGTACGCGATATGCCCTATCCCACGCCCAGCGAGGATGGACCGCTCAATCTGCTCGTCACCGGCGGCAGCCAGGGCGCAAAGCTGTTCGGCGAGGTGATCCCGGCCGCAGTGGCGCGCTTGGAATTGGATTTACGCCAAAGGCTCACCGTCGTTCAGCAGGTCCGCGAAGAACAATTGGATGAGGTGCGCGCCCAATACGAGACGGCGCATGTCAATTGCGAGATCGCGTCCTTCTTTTCCGACATGCCGGAGAAACTCGCCGCCGCGCAATTGGTGCTGGCGCGCGCCGGGGCGTCGACTGTGACGGAGCTGGCGGCGACGGGTCGCCCCTCCATCCTCATCCCGCTGGCGATCGCGATGGATGATCATCAAACTGCGAACGCGGAAGGCTTAGCGGCCATGGGCGCCGCGGATGTGATCCCGGAAACAGATTTTACCGTCGAGGAGGTGACCCGCATGCTCGCCGCACGCCTCTCCAACGGCCAAGACCTTACCGAACGCGCCGCCGCCGCAAAGGCCCAAGGCCGCATCGACGCCGCACAAGTGTTGGCTGACCTCGCCGAAGAGGCGGCAGGCGTCAGCCGAAAAAAATCATAAGGAAGACCTCATGCGTGACGCCACACCCTTTGATGTCGGGCCTATTCATTTTGTCGGGATCGGCGGCATCGGCATGTCCGGCATTGCGGAGGTGATGCTCAATCTCGGATACAATGTGCAAGGGTCCGACATTAAGGAAAATCCGAATGTGGAACGGCTGCGTGCGCGCGGCGCGACCGTGCATATCGGGCATAAGGCGGAGAACATCGACGGCGCGGGCGCGCTGGTGATCTCCACCGCCATTAAGTCGGGCAATCCGGAAGTCGATGCGGCGCGGGCGCGGGCGACCCCGGTGGTGCGCCGCGCTGACATGTTGGCCGAATTGATCCGACTGAAATGGACGATCGCTGTCGCCGGCACGCATGGCAAAACGACGACGACTTCCATGATCGCCGCGCTGCTCGATGGGGTGGGGCAGGATCCCACTGTGATCAATGGCGGCGTCATCAACGCCTATGGCTCCAACGCGAAATTAGGCGAAGGCGAATGGATGGTGGTGGAGGCCGATGAAAGCGACGGCACTTTCACCAAATTGCGCGCAACCGTGGGTGTGGTCACCAATATCGACCCGGAACATATGGACCATTACGGCTCGATGGATGAGTTGCGCAAAAGCTTCGATATCTTCGTGGAAAATCTGCCCTTTTATGGGTTCGCCGTGCTCTGCACCGACCATCCCGAGGTGCAGGCCTTGGCCAGCCGGATCCCAGATCGGCGGCGTGTAACCTATGGCTTTAATCCGCAATCGGATCTTTGGGCGGTGAATGTCCGTCCCGAAAACGGAGGTGCAAGTTTTGATCTTGTGCTGCGCTCGCGCGGTGAAGAAGAAGAGACCCGCTGGGCGGACCTGCATCTGCCCATGGCGGGCGATCACAATGTGCAAAACTGCCTAGCCGCGATCGCTGTCGCGCGCGAGCTGGGCGGCGGTGAGGATCAAATCCGCGCCGCGCTCGCCAAATTTGGCGGCGTCAAGCGGCGTTTCACCTATGCAGGGACATGGAATGGCGTCCAGATCATCGATGATTATGGCCACCATCCGGTTGAAATCTCCGCCGTTCTAAAAGCCGCGCGCGATACGCAGGACGACAAGCGTGTGCTGGCGGTTGTTCAGCCCCACCGCTATTCGCGCCTGCAGGATTTATTTGAAGATTTCTGCACTTGTTTCAATGAAGCCGACAAGGTCTTCGTTGCGCCCGTCTTCGCCGCTGGCGAAGCGCCGATCGAGGGTTTCGACCACGAAAGCCTCGCGCGCGGTCTGTTAGAGCATGGGCACCGCGCAGCCGTCGCATTGCCGTCCTTGGAGGCGCTGCCGGACGCCATCCGCGCCGAAGCGCGCAAGGGCGATATGGTCGTCTGTCTCGGCGCGGGCGACATCACCGCCCATGCAAACGCGCTGGCGGAAAAACTGACGGGCTAACGGTCCTGGATACGCATTATGCTTTCCACCGCTCGCGCCGCGAAGATATTGAGCCTAAGACAGTCGGCGCGGACAGTTTAAAAAGGGGCGCATGATGGCTGGAATGAATTTGTTCGACGTGTTGAGCCAGGCTCAAGGCGGTGCAGCGCTGTCGCAATTGGGACGGCAATTCGGGTTGGAGCGTGGTCAAACGGCGGATGCGGTTAAGGCGTTGCTCCCGGCTTTGTCGTCGGGGTTGAAACGCAACGCCGCCCAACCCGGCGGTTTGGAGGCGTTGCTCGGCGCGGTGCAAAACGGATCGCATGACCAATATTTGGACCGCCCCGAAAAGCTATCGGATGCAAGCACTGTAGACGATGGCAACGCTATTTTGGGACATTTGCTCGGTTCGAAGGACGTCAGTCGAGCTGCGGCGGCGCGCGCCTCGGAATCCACCGGCGTTAGCCAGGATCTTTTGAAAAAAATGCTGCCCCTAGTGGCGGCGATGGCGATGGGATCTTTGTCGAAACAGTCTAAGGATCCCAATATCGCGCAGTCTCTGATGGGCGCCCTAGGCGGTGGAAGCTCCGGCGGCGGCGGCGGTTTGCTCGGCGGGATTATGAAATCCGTGCTCGGCGGCGGCCAGACGCAAGCAAGCGGTTCGGGCGGGCTGGACCTCGGCATGCTTGGCGGATTGCTCGACGCGGACGGCGACGGCAACGCCATGGACGATATTTTCGATATGGTGACGAAGCGGTAGCCAATCAGGCTATGCAGGTTTTCTAAACCTGCGACGCCCTCTAAGCAGCACCCATGACCGATTTGATCTCTCAACTTCCCGAGGTGCGCGGAAAGCTTGTCGCTGATGCGCCATTGGCTCCCGCCACCTGGTTCCGGGTCGGCGGACCCGCAGATGCGCTTTTCCTGCCGGCCGACCGTGAAGATTTGGCGGCGTTTTTGAAAGCGACGCCGGCGGATATTCCGGTCACCGTTTTAGGCGCCGCGTCCAACGTAATTGTGCGTGATGGCGGCGTGCCGGGCGTGGTGGTGCGTCTGATGGGCAAATATTGGGGCGAGGTCGAGGTGATGAACCCGATCACCCTGGCCGTGCGCGCAGGCGCTTTGGATATGCGCATCGCCAAATCGGCCGCTGAACAGAGCATCGCCGGGCTGGAGTTTTTCTCCGGCATTCCCGGAACAATCGGCGGCGCGATCGCCATGAATGCGGGCTGTTATGATCGCGAGTTTAAGGACGTCTTCGTCCGCGCTTGGGGCTTTGACCGGACGGGCGCGCCTGTACAGTTTGAAGCTGAAGACATGAATTTCGGTGATCCGAAATTGGGCTTCGCTTACCGCAAATCTTCCCTGCCGTCTGATGTGATCATTACGGAAATCGCGGTGGCGGGCGAGGAGGGTGAGCGTGATGAGATTGAGGCGAAGATTGCAGAGTTTCAGGCGCGGCGCGAAGAGGCGCAGCCCATTCGTGACAAGACGGGCGGCTCCACCTTCGCTAATCCCGATCCGCCGGGCGCGCCCGACCAACGCAAATCCTGGAAGTTGATCGATGACGCCGGCAAACGCGGCGCGACGCTAGGCGGCGCGCAGGTCAGCGAGAAACACTGCAATTTCCTCATCAATACGGGCGATGCGACGGCGTCTGATCTAGAGGATCTAGGCGAAGAGGTGCGCGCGGCCGTACGGGAAAATTCCGGCGTTGAACTGCAATGGGAAATCAAACGCATTGGACGTCGCGCGCACGGATAACTATTTTAGGAGCGCTTGCAACAAACAAAGAGGACGCCGTGCAAATTCTGGGAGTGTTGCTCGGCGTTATCACAGCCATTGGCGTTTGGTATTGGCGCTTGCGGATGGCGAAGCAGGCGATCGACGGCGCAATGGACGCTGCGGGCCGATTGAAGGGCGCCTACAACCGCCGACAGTTCAAAAACCAAACGCTCAATGCGGCGCTGTCTGAGGTTGAAACACCCGGCGACGCAGCGGCTGTTTTGTTGTTCTCGCTCGCCTACGTGAAACGCTCGGGCCCAGATGAAGCCGCCCGGATCGATCAAATGTTGGCGGAGACCGTCGGAATGCCCGCAAACGAGCGCGCGGACGCCGTCGCGTTCGCGAAATGGGCGGCGAGTGAGGTCACGGAACCAAATGATGTAGTCCGGCGTCTCTTACCAATATGGAGCGAGAGTTTGGGGCGGTCCGAACGTCTCGCTCTGATCGACATGGCTGAAGAGATCGCGGATCTGGATGGATATCAGGAGCCTGTGCAAGTCAGCGCTCTGCGCCTCTTGCGCGACGGCCTATCTGTTTAGCGTCGTCGCCCGGTCTTTCATCGAAGGCCTCATGATTTGCAAAACTGTGGCTATTGCAAAATGACAGCGCTTGAACTCTTGCGCGTTCATCGAATAAATCGCGGTGGTTTTTCCGGCGAGGCTCGATATGGCGAAGCATGACCAAAATGCGGACGTTTCGAACCGACCGCTGAGCGCGGCTCCCAAAGATCTTGTCGGTTGGTGTAAGGAAACGCTGCAAAAATACGCCGCCGACATTGATAGCGATCCTCAAACCAATTCGGTGCGCCGCTTGTCGATCGATCTGTTTCGCGCGCTGGAAGATGGCGCATTATCGGATGCAGAGCTTGAAGACGCAGTTGAGCTGTTAGGCGCCTCCGCCTTAGCTGATCGCCTGGAGCGCTTTCGATCAACGCACCGTTTGCTGTCGGAGGCGGATCCTTGGGCTGAGGTGAGGGCGCAGTTATCCACGCTGACGGAGCAGGGCTTTGACGCCTACCGCGCAGGCGTCGAGCGCGTGGCGGCGGGCGTGGTGTTTACGGCGCACCCGACCTTCGCTTTGCCCCGCAGTCTGCGCCAGCGCTTCGCGGACGCCGCCGCCGATCCGACGCAAACCCCGCGCGCCGCTATGGAGCTCGCTGTTCGCGAAGAGGGGATGTTGAGCCCGGGCGGGGTAACGCTCAAGGCCGAACATGACGAAGTGCAGGCCGCCTTGGCGCACGGGCGCGAGGCGTTGCAGGCGCTTTGGGCGTTGACGCTGGAGATCGGACAAGGCGCGTTTCCAGACCAATGGCGCGATTTGCGTCCGGCGATCATCAATCTGGCGTCTTGGGTCGGCTATGATCTTGATGGGCGCACGGACATTCATTGGGGCGACACATTGGCGCTGCGGTTTGGCGAAAAAGCCGTGCAGCTTGAGCGCTATGCTGAGCGCTTGAAGGCCATCTGCGGACGCAAAACGGCGTTGAAGCCGCTAAAAGCCAACATCGATATCTGTCGCGAAGAGGCGGCGGTCGCGCGAGATGCGGCGAAGGCGTTTGTGCAAACGCCTCGCGATACCGATTGGTTGGTGACGTGCGCGCAACAGCTTGAGCGGCGGTCGCACGAGCCGAATTTGCGCGAGATGATCGACGCGCTTGAAACGGCTGCGAAGGAAGCTGCACCGGCCGACGCCGCTGCGCTTATTGGGCTTGTCGCAGAAATGCGCG
Organism: Pseudomonadota bacterium; assembly: GCA_039026555.1. Lineage (GTDB taxonomy): Bacteria > Pseudomonadota > Alphaproteobacteria > Caulobacterales > Hyphomonadaceae > JBCCMB01. The sequence continues at coordinate 4,799 of JBCCMB010000030.1, read as the reverse complement.
CCTTCGGATTGGGAACGGCGCGCATTCACCTGCGCATCAACGCTGCGCAGATCCGCGTGGTCCTGGCGCAGGACTTTCCGGAGGCGGTGGCCGCCGATGATGATGCGGAAATCGGCCGCGCGGCGCTCGCCGCGATCGCCGAGCGCGCGGATGCGCCCCACTGCGCGGCGGGCGGCGTGGCCGATTTGTTCGAGCAGCGCACCACGGCGCGCCGGCAATTCATGCTCTGCCGTTTGTTATTGTCGGAGATTGATGAGCAAACGCCCATTCGTTTCTTAGTCGCCGAGAGCGAGAACCCCGCGACTATCATGGGCGCGCTTTATCTCGCCCGCCAATACGGCGTTGAAGATCAGGTCGACATCTCGCCGCTCTTCGAAACGCCCGATGCTTTGGAGCGCGGCGGCCGCTTCGTCGTCCGACTGCTGAAAGAACCAGCGTTTGTAAAATACATTCGCGGGCGAGGGCGTTTGTGCCTTCAATTCGGATTTTCCGATAGCGGCCGATATGCAGGTCAAATCGGCGCTGAGATGGCGATTGAGCGTATCCATAATCTGGTCGGCGCCGCCTTGGCCGATCATGGCCTCTCCAACATTGAACTCGTCTTGTTCAACACGCATGGCGAAAGTATGGGCCGCGGCGCTTATCCGGGCGGCTTTCAGCAGCGTTTCAGCCACTTGCTTTCGCCTTGGACGCGCGCGCAGATCGCCCGCTTCGGCGTCGCGCTGACGCATGAATTCAGTTTCCAAGGCGGCGACGGTTATCTGCATTTCGCCAATGACCGGCTGGCGCAGTCCACCATTGCCGAAGCGGCGCTGCATGCGCTGTCGCCGCCGGAGGCTTTAAGCCAAGCAGAGGCGGAAGACCCCTTTTACGCCGAACGAGACTTCACCTGGGACATCTACCGAACCTTGCGCAGCTGGCATGAGCGGTTGTTCGAAAACGCCGATTACGCCCGTGCGGCTTTGGAGTTCGGGCCCGGATTGCTGGTCGTGTCGGGATCACGTAAGGCGCGGCGCCAAACCGGGGCGTCAGCCGGACAGGCGGGGCTAAGCTCGCTGCGCGCTATTCCGCAGAACGCCATCCTGCAGCAATTGGCGATCCCGCTGAATGTGGCGTGCGGCTTGGGCTCCAGCACGGGCGGCGATCCGGATAGATTCGCCGCGCTGATCAAGGCCTCGCCACGGATGCGGCAATTGGCGGATATGGCGATCACGGCCCGCGCGGTCACCAGTCTGCCGGCGTTTCGTGGGTATGCGCGCCTTTATGATCCTAGTTTCTGGAATGCGATCGCGAAGCGCTCGGACCGGGCGACCGCTCAGCCCTATCGGGACTTATCCGAAATTTTCGCCGACTATGAAGTGTTTACAGCAATCTCCAAGCTCGCAGATATTTTGACGCTGGATCTGTCGCGGTTTGACCGAATCTTACCGCATGTCGAAGGCGCGCTGCCGGCGGAGGAGCGTCGCATGGACCGGCTGGATCTGCATTGTCTTCACGCGGTGCGGCAGGCGTTGATGGCGCGCGCGATGACGCTGGCCGCGACGGCGCCGACCGTCTCCAGACGTCATGATGCGGCGCGTTCGGAAGATTTGATCGGTATGGCCGCGCAAATGCGCCTCGGCGAATTAGCGGATCGCTTGTGCGAAATTTTTCCGAAAGCGGACAGTCCTGATCCTCGGTTGGAACCTTATCGGGACGCTGCCGACGGCGACGCCGAGCCGCAAGGCTATGATGATCTTCACCGCGACATCATTGAGCCTCTGCGACGGCTGGATGCTGCGCTAAAGCTGATCACGATCGCAATCGCCTGCCACTACAATGCTTACGGTTAATCCATGCTGTTCGCGTACAGTTGGGCGTCTGCGCTTACCGCTTGTAAACTGACTTGCGTTACTTAGGTTGGCGCTGAAGCAGATTCAGCGCTTGTAGCCTTAGTTCTGCGTATATCTTTCTGATCTCCCACCGCAAACTGGAGGCGAATTTGAGTTTTCGCGAAGTATCGGCGCTTATCCTTGATGACAACTCGCATATGCGTAGTTTGGTCCGCGCTGTACTTAAGGGCTTAGGGGTGGGGGAAAGCTATGAGGCCTCGGACGCCGCAACGGCGTTTGAGCTGATCAAGTCATCTCAAATCGATTTGGCGTTCGTCGATTATCGATTGCAAGACATCGACGGCGTCGAATTCACACGCATGATTCGAACGGCGCCCGACAGTCCGGATCCGCATTTGCCCATTATCATGGTGACCGCTTACTCCGAAAAGAGCCGCGTCCTCGAGGCGATCAATGCCGGCATTGACGAGTTTCTTGTCAAACCCATTCGCGCAAACGACGTGGCGAAGCGGATTGACGCCGTCGTACGCAATCGCCGGCCTTTCGTTCGAACTGACGCGTTTTTCGGTCCTGATCGGCGCCGGCGGGACGATCCGAAATACACAGGTCCTCGGCGCCGACACACGGATGACCAAGTGGTCGAAATGTAGGCGTTTAAACGCTGCAAACCCCGTCGCTCGGTCTTCGGCTTCACAACTCGCCCAAGCTGCGTAAGGTGCGAACCTCGTAAAAAAGAAAAGATTGCGGGGCGAGCATGGACGGCGTTAGCGCGTTTACAAACAATGTCGCAGGTTTCATCTGGGGCGGCACTTGGGGCGACGCCACCATCATCCCGGGCAATATCGGTCCGCTGGCGATCGTGCTGCTGGGAACGGGCCTCTTTATGATGGTCCGCCTTGGCGCTCGGCCCCTTCGCCGCTTCGCGCCTGCGCTTGCAGAAGTATGGCAGGGACGCAAATCTCAAGGCGAGGACGGCGCGATTACGCCCTGGCAAGCCTTATCGACGGCGTTGTCCGGCCAGGTTGGAACCGGCAATCTCGCTGGCGTCGCCACCGCCATTACGCTTGGCGGACCCGGATCGATTTTCTGGATGTGGGTGGTGGCCATTTTCGGGATGGCGCTCGCTTTCTCAGAAAGTTCGCTGGCCATTAAGTACCGCGAGACGGACGAAAACGGCCGCATCAATGGCGGTCCGATGTACTACATCAAAAACGGCCTTGGTAAAGGATGGGGTTGGCTCGCGGTCATCTTCTGTTTGGGAACGCTTTTTTCCGCCATGGCGACCGGATCGATGATCCAAGCCAATTCGATAGCGGAAGCGGCGAAAGAAACAGCGTCATCCGTAGGCGTCAGCATTCCGGGATGGGGTATCGGGATAGTCCTCGGCGCCTTGGTGTTCGCGGTGATCGTCGGCGGTATTAAATCAATCGGAAGTTTCGCCGGCAAAGTCGTGCCGGTGATGGCTGGGCTTTATGTGTTGATCGCGTTTTGCGTATTGGTCGCCAACGCCGACAAGGTGCCCGCCGCTTTTATGCAGATCATCACTTACGCATTTGGGCTTGAGCAAGCCGCCGGCGGCGCCGCCGGCTATGGCGTGATGCAGGCGGTGCGTTACGGCATCGCGCGCGGCCTATTCTCGAACGAAGCGGGGCAAGGCTCCGCGCCCATCGCGCACGCGGCGGCGCAGACGAAAAGCCCAGTTATGCAAGGCGAGATCGCGATGATCGGCGTGTTCATCGATACGGTCATCATCTGCACGATGACCGCTTTGGTGATCTTGACCGTGCAGGGCGATTTCAAGAAAAGCCCGGCTTTAATGGCGGCCCAAACTTGCGAGGCGACCGGATTTGCGGTCCCCGACGGTGCAAGCATTGATGATCTTTTCCCGAGCGCCTACGCCGACGGACGAGAGGCGGTCATTGCTGAAAGCGGACAAACGGCTGCGGCGTGGCTGGAAGCGTGCCGGGCAAGCGGCGTCGGGGTTAGCGATGTCGCTATTGCATCCGCCGCCGATGCGGACGTGCTGATGGATGTCGCGCATGCCTGGGAGACGGACGCCAGCTCTGCGGCGGTCACAACCCGCGCCTATGGCGCAGCCTTCCCCGGCGGCCAATGGATAGTGCCTATCGCGTTGTTCTTCTTCGCTTTCACCACAATTATCGGCTGGTCCTATTATGGCGAGCAAGCGGTCACCTATCTCATCGGCGAGCGCGCGACCATGCCTTTCCGATATGCCTGGGTGCTTGTCGTGTTTTCGGGAACCCTTGTGTCGGCAGATTGGGTCTGGCAATTGGGCGACATCGCGAATGCGTCCATGGCGTTTCCGAATTTGATTGCGATCGCCGCGCTCTCTGGCGTCGTGGTCGCCATGCACCGCGACCCGAATGGCGGAGCGGTCAATGAGGAGGGGGCGTCCGCGCCGGCCAAACCTGCGGCGGAGGGATAGCTGACGATGTCGGCCCCAGACCGATAGCCGGTCTAGTTTTTGGCCGCCAGCATAAAGCCGTCAAAAAAGCCGGCCAAATCGTCGAACGCTTTCAAGGGCGAGATGGTTGAGCCATTCTGTCCGTCCGCACTCCTCGCTGGGCTATCGTCCGCCCGCACCAGAAACCAAATCACCCTTCCAAACCAAGCCGCAAAAAATTACTCAGAACCTGGCTGCAATAGAGGCGGCGGGTCAGAAGACATCCACGCAAGGACTTTGTCGTAAGCGGTGTCTTGCTCAGAGCCCTCGCCGTCAAATCGGAAGATTTGAAACACGCATTGTGTGTCCAAAGGCGAGCTGCGCGTAGATCTTAAGTTGTTTCGACGAGGCGCATGTCTATAAGCTCCGAGAAATGATGTTCTCTGCGTCCAAAAGCGGCTTTCGTTTCTATGTTGGGATGGCCGCTTTCGCGCTTAGTAGTTGATTGCTCCGCGCCTGCGCGACGCGAGCTTTAAACCACGATATTCAAGATTTGTTTTCCG
>JBCCMB010000029.1:0-24861 GCA_039026555.1 Pseudomonadota bacterium | reverse complement strand
GGTCGGATTAATCGCCCATTGGGCTGGCGCACATTGCTATTCAGCGGCGGCGGCGTAAGGACTAGAAAGCCCCATCAAACGCGCCCGCGCGGCCTCGTATTGCTGCGCCAATTGCTCGATGTAATCCGCTGCGCCCATTCGGGATTTCACCGCGCCAATCCCTTGGCCCGAGCCCCAAATGTCGCGCCAAGCCTTCGCTTCGGAATCGCCGCCAGACTTAAAGCTCATATCGCTTGCTTTGCCGTCTGGCAGATTGTTCGGATCCATGCCCGCGTTCGCGATAGAGGGTGCAAGATAATTGCCGTTCACGCCCGTAAACAGGCTGGAATAGACAATGTCCTTGGACGAGCTGTCGACAATCATGTCCTTATAACCCTCGGCCGCACGCGCTTCATGGGTCGAAATAAACGCAGAGCCGATATAGCCGCCGTCAGCGCCCATGGCCTGCGCCGCCAAAACGGCCTCGCCGGTTGCGATAGATCCGGACAGAAAGACCGGGCCGTCAAAATGTTCGCGAATTTCTTGGATCAGCGAAAAAGGCGAAGACACGCCCGCATGTCCGCCCGCGCCCGCCGCCACGGGGATAAGGCCGTCAGCCCCTTTCTCTAACGCTTTGCGCGCGAACTTATCGTTGATGACGTCATGTAAGACAACGCCGCCATAGGAATGAATGGCGTTGTTCACATCTTCCCGGGCGCCGAGCGAGGTGATGATCAAGGGCACTTTGTGTTTGACGCAAAGCTCAAGATCTTCCTCGAGCCGATTGTTGGTCTTGTGAACGATCAAATTTACGCCGTAAGGCGCGACCGGCTTATCCGGATGCGCCGTTTTTTCCGCTGCGAGCGCTTCTTCGATCTCACATAGCCATTCATCAAACTGGGATAACGGACGCGCATTTAAAGACGGAAAAGTGCCGGACACACCGGCCTTGCATTGCGCGATCACAAGCGCAGGGTTGGAGATAATGAACAAGGGCGAGCCGATCACGGGGATCCGCATATTTCCTTGCATGCAGGCGGGAAGCGCCATGATCAGACCTCATCTGTTTATAAACGTCTGGCGGAGAAGCTAAGTGCGGTTTGCGCTAAGACAAGCATGCCCCAGCGGCGCCCCGCCGCCACTTGACGCGACTTGCAACACGAGGATGTTAGCGCGCGAACCAGACGACAGCGCGAGACCTTAAATGGCCAAGGACATTCTTTCTCTCTCAAGCGATTTTCCAGACGCCGATGAAGCGCAATGGCGCGCCTTGGTGGAAAAAGCGTTGAAAGGCGGCGCGCCAGAGCGATTGAATTCCAAGACGTACGATGGTCTCACCGTAAAGGCGCTTTATCGCGACACTGACGCCGCCGGCGCAGGCGATCCCGACGGTTTTCCGGGCGAGGCGCCCTTCATTCGCGGCGCGACGGCGACGAAAGACGCCTATCTGCCCTGGGATATTCGTCAAACCATCCACCACCCGGATCCGAACGTCGCCAACAAAGACATCCTCGCCGATTTGGAGGCGGGCGTGTCGTCTTTGGAACTGCGTATCGATGCGGACGGAGACAAGGGCGTCGTGATCCGCACCGCAAAAGATTTTGCGATCGCGCTGGACGGCGTAATGACGGATCTCGCGCCGGTGGGCCTCGACACGACGGGCTCGAGCGCCATGTGGGGGTTGGAAGCCGCCGCGCTCTTCGCCGCGTTTCTAGATACATCGGACGCAGACCTTTCGGCCCAACCAGTCGCTTTTAACGTTGACCCAATCGGCGCGTTTGCGCGCATAGGCGATGCGCATGGATCCATCGATACGCGAATTGATGAGGCGGCGGCGTTCGCACGCGACGCCCGCACAGTTTTTTCCATGTCGAAACTGATCCGCGTCGACGCCCGCCCCGTCCATGAGGCGGGTGGCTCGGAAGCGCAAGAGCTCGCCTTCTTAGCCGCCAGCGCGACCACCTATATGAGAGCTCTCATCGCAGCGGGCCTTTCGCCGGATGATGCGACCGGGTCGCTGCTATTTGCGTTGGCCGTGGGCGCAGACACGCCGGTAGAAATCGCAAAGCTACGCGCCGCGCGGCGGATATGGGCGCGCATCGCCGAGAGCTTTGGCTGTAGCCCAGAGGCGCGTCCCATGGCGCTTCAGGCGGTGAGTTCGCGGCGCATGCTGGCAAAGCGCGATCCCTGGGTGAATATGCTCCGCGGAACAGCGGCTTGTTTCGCAGCCGGCGCCGGGGGCGCCGACATCATCACCATCCGCCCCTTTACCGATGCGATGGGCCTGCCGTCCAAACTCGCGCGGCGCATCGCGCGAAACACTCAAATCATCGCGCAAGAAGAATCGAATCTTGGAAAAGTCGCCGATCCCGCCGGCGGCGCCTGGGCGATGTCGTCCTTGGCGGACGAATTGGCGGAGGTTGCTTGGGAGACATTCCAAGCGATCGAAGCGGCCGGCGGCGTTGCCGCGGCGCTTATCAACGGCGTCGTCCAGTCGGACGTTTTCCAGGTGCGCGCCAATCGCCAACGCGATGTCGCTCGGCGGAAATTGCCCGTGACCGGCGTTAGCGATTTTCCGCAATTGGACGAAATCCAAGCGGAGATTGTTGACGCGGATCTCAACGCCATCCTCGCCGCCGCCGCGCAATTGACGGGAACAAAGCCAGCGGATCGTAGTTGGACGTCTTTAAGCGCCGCGGCCAAGACAGCTACGCTGGCGGATCTTATTGACGATGGCGTTCAGGACATGTGCGATCCGCTTTGGCCGACGCGCTTGGCGGAACCCTTTGAGCGTTTGCGCGACGCGGCGGAGGCTTACGCCGACAAGCGGGGTGCGCCCCCAAAAGTCTTCCTCGCAACCCTAGGCCCACTCGCCGAGCACACCGCACGCACCAGTTTTGCGACGAATTTCTTCGCCGCTGGAGGCGTCTCGGCGACCGTCGGTGCTCTTGAAGATTTCGCAGCGTCCGGCGCGGTCATCGCCTGCATTTGCGGCTCAGACAAACGCTATGTCGATGAAGCGCCTGCGGCGGCGAAGACGCTAAAATCCGCCAACGCGGGCCGCGTCTATCTGGCCGGAAAACCCGGCGACAATGAAGCGAATTGGAAAGACGCCGGCGTGGACGAGTTTATTCATGTCGGCGTAGACGTCGTCTCCAGTCTCGAACTGGCGCACGCCGAGCTGGGGCTGACCCTCGCCTAGTCGATAAAATCTACAAATCCGGTGGCGGAGGCGGGGCGTTTGGATCCGGCGGATCGTCCATATTGCTGTCGTCCTCAGGTTTCACAGACGCCTCCTCCGGCGTTTCTGATCGACGCCGATCGCCGCGCGCCCAATCCGCCATCTGCGACATATCCCGCATCCAATCGGAATAGCGCCTCAAATCCCGGTCTAGCGCCGCCATTGTCCGATCCAACGGCGCTTCATCCGCTTCCCAAATGCGCTCGGCCTTCAGGAAGGATGCAGCCAAGGCCGCCGCTTTCGCCGCCAAGCCAGGGCCTGGCACTTCGGCCGCCTCGAGCGCCCATTCCGCCGTAAGATAGCGACGCCGCGCAGCGCGAAGGCGCTCCGCCGGGAGCTGCATCACATGTTCGCGGATCGACATGACGCCCGCGCGTGACGCTTCTAAGAGATCGAAACGCTGCATCATTACGTCCAGCAAGCGCTCACGACGCTCCGGCCCGGTCGCATCAGGCCCCAGCGGCGCAAATCCTGCGCCCATTGCGCGATCGAAGCTTTTGTCGATCTCTTTGAGAAGCGCGGACTTGCCGCCAATGTCGTAAAGATCGGACATGTTGAGATCGGCCGCCGCCGCGATGGATTGCGGCGCAATTGCGCCCCAAGGCGTTTCCGCCGCCAGCGTTAGCGCCGCATCAGCCGCCGCTTTGCGTTTATCCGCCAAGGTTTGAGGTTTTCGCTTACCCGCCATGTCGCGCTCCATAGCTCGCCATGCATAGATACGCGCTAACTTTCGCGGGACAAGTCGGCGGAACGCCGCGCCGCCGCTTCGGCCGCTTCGCGCACAATGTTCGGCAAACCGCGCGATAAGACATCCAGCGCCGCTTCGGTGGTGCCATTGGGCGACGTCACGGCTTTGCGCAGAGATTTTACGTCCATCCCGCTCCTTTCAAGCAGCACGCCAGCGCCTGAGACGGTCCGGCGGGCTAAGCGTTCGGCCATATCATCGTCTAAGCCTAATTGCCGGCCCGCTGCGCTCATGGCTTCCGTCATGAGGAAGACGTACGCCGGCCCGCTGCCGGAAATAGCTGTGAGCGCGTCCATTTGATCTTCCCGCAACGGCCCTTCGACAAGACCTAGAGGTTCGAGCAAGCGGTCCACAAGAGCGCGATCCGCGTCATCGCACGCTGGCGCAAGCACATATCCGGTAACGCCCACGCCCAGCGCCCCAGGCGTGTTCGGCATCGCGCGAACAACACGCTCAACGCCAAGCACATCGGACAAAACATCCAGCGGCACGCCAGCCATAATGGAAATGACGAGCGTCTCTTCAGAGATCCATTCGCGAATGTCTGCGGCGGCCTCGCGAAATCCTTGCGGCTTAACGGCGACGACGACGATGTCGACGGGTCCAGGAACCGGATTGAGGGCGGCGCTCTCATGCTCCGCAAGCACCCGGGCTTCATCCGAGGGCGCAACATCCGACAACGCAACGAAGCTGACGCCGCTTTGGCTGAGGTCGGCGAGCCAACCGGCCGCCATCGCCGCTCCCATTTTCCCGACACCGACGAGCGCAAGCCGACCTGCGCTTGGCGTGGACACGGCTTAGGCCTCGCCCAAAGTCTCGAACAAGGCGGCCTCAACAGCCTCGGCCGGCGTTTTGCCGGACCAGACCACGAAGTTAAACGCCGGCAAGAATTGTTCGACCGCATCCTGAGCTGCTGCAATGACCGCCGCTATCTCGCCGGTCTCCGGGCTTGTGCGATCCAACATGGGCAGGGTGTGGCGGAACATGGCGACGCCGTCTTCCGCCCAATAATCAAAATGTCCCAGGCAAAGCCGTTCATTGATCCGCGCGAGAAGATCGCAGATCGCCAAACGCTTATGATCCGGCGCGCGCAAATCCACCGTCAAGGAGAAATGAATGGCGCGCGGCTCATCCCGCCACGCGAAGACGCCGCCACATTCGCCCCAACGCGTCGGCGCCGCGCAATGCAGCGCGCCTTCCTCAGAGCGCTCGGTGACCCAATCGGCGGCCGCCAAGGTTTGTTCAACAATATCGAGCGCATCGTCGACCATGTCTTGGGTTTCGGTGATGAGCGTCGTCATAGGGAGACCTCCATACTTGTCGAGAAACACCTCGACGCGGGGCGTGATTGCGACGTTGGGCAAGCTATTGGTGTTCGCGCGCGTGCGCAATCAGGTCGTGGTTAAGGAAATGAACTTTATTTTAGGCGTCTGAATCAGGGCTTTTCGCGGCGGCTGCGGCCTCTAACTCCGCCACCCGCGCTTCAAGCGCCTCAATTTTCTCTAGCGCGCTGCGCGCCAAAAGCTTGAGCGCCTCCACCTCGTCGCGGCCGGCCAGATCCATATCTGCAATCGCCCGATCCATCTGCGCGCGCATCAAGCCTTTCGCTTCGTCGCCGGCAGCTTGCGCCGCGCCGACTGCGCCGGTCATCAACCGCGCCATGTCGTCAAATATGGGATTTCGCGTTTGCATCTGGCCGCCTCGCTAGTAGACCGTCCTTCAATATAAACTATGTATATGCCTCCGACGGGGCAGGAACGCAAAAGCGGCGGACAGTTACATCTGATGAATGTGGAAATCCCCTTCCCGCAGATCGATCCGGCGGTGTTCACAATACCCGCCTTGTCGCTCGGCGATTTGCAACTCGGCCCCTTCCCATTGCGTTGGTACGCGCTTGCTTACATTGCTGGCCTTTTGATTGGATGGCGCTACGCCAACATGATGGCTTCGCGCGACCGATTGTGGGGACCCGGCGGATCGCCGCTCAGCAAAGACGACATCGACGATTTCGCCTTCTACGCCATGATCGGCGTGCTGTTGGGCGGACGGTTCGGCTATATCTTGTTCTATCAATTGCCCTTCGAGCCGGAGCGGCTGACCAGCGACCCGCTCTTCATTCTGCGCATGTGGGAAGGCGGCATGTCCTTCCATGGCGGCCTTATCGGGGTCGCAATCGCGATGGTGCTGACCGCCCGAATACGCAACATCCCGCTTTTATCTCTGGCCGACGTCGCCGCTGTCGCCACGCCGATCGGTTTGGCGCTCGGACGGCTGGCGAATTTCATCAATGGCGAGCTTTACGGCCGACCGACGGATGCCCCGTGGGCGATGAGATTTCCGACTTATAATGGCAGCGAATGGGTGTTTACCGGCCGCGAACTCCCGGTTCATCCCAGCCAGCTCTACGAAAGCGCGCTGGAGGGCGTGGTTTTGTTCGTTGTGCTTGCGGTCGCGGTTTGGCGTTTCGATGTCTTGAAGCGTCCGGGTCTGGCGACCGGAATTTTCCTTGTCGGCTATGCGGCGGCGCGTACCTTTGTTGAGAGTTTCCGCCAGCCCGACGCACATATCGGCTTTCTGCCGGGTGATCTCACAATGGGCATGCTGTTGTCGGCGCCGATGATCTTGGGCGGGGCGTGGCTCATCTTGCGCGCGCAGAGGCGTCAGAGCCCCGCGTGACGACCAGCCTTAACGACCGGATCGCCAAGCTCATTCGCGAAACCGGTCCGATTCCCGTCTCCGTCTATATGCAGCTTTGCCTGCACGACCCTCGACAGGGTTATTATAGCCAAGGCGAAGGGCTCGGCCGCGACTTCATTACAGCGCCGGAAATCAGCCAGGTCTTTGGCGAATTGATTGGGCTTTGGTGCGCGCATGAATGGCGATCGATAGGCGCGCCAGACCCATTTCGCCTTGTTGAACTTGGTCCAGGACGCGGCGTCCTCATGGCTGACGTGTTGCGAGCGACCCGCGCGATCTCCGATTTTCATGACGCTGCGGATCTCACCCTTGTCGAGGCGAGCCCCGCCCTGCGCCGAGCGCAGATTGATCGGCTTAAGCCGACCGAACTTACCCATATCAACACCATAGAGGCCATTCCCGACGGACCCATTTTGTTGATTGCCAATGAGTTCCTTGACTGTTTGCCGGTCCGGCAATTCATCCGCGACACTGAGCAATGGCGCGAACGCGTCGTCGGCCTTAGCGACGCGAACGAGCTGGTCTTCGGCTTGTCCGACACTGTACCCGCGCTGGACAACACGCCGGACAACGCCCAACAATTCGAGATGCGGCCGTCGCTCGTGGCGATCGTCGACGCGTTGGCGCAGCGTTTCGCCAACCATCCCGGCCGCGCGCTGTTTATCGATTACGGTCCCGCCGACGCTGCGCCCGACGATACGCTGCGTGCGTATAGAAATGGCGCGCAGATTTCGCCCCTGGAGACGCCGGGAGATGCGGATTTAACCTCAGATGTTGATTTCGCCGATTTGAAGCGCATCGCTTTGGCCCAAGGCCTGGAGATCCATGGACCGATCGCACAGGGTGATTTTCTGCTCGCGCTAGGCGCTGCGCAGCGTGCGGAGGCGCTCATCCGCGCGAATCCGAAAGAGGCGGAGGCGACGGCGGACGCGGTCCATCGCCTTGTCGATTCGGCAAGTATGGGCGTGCGTTTTCAGGCGATCGCGATATCTTCGCCAAATCTGCCGCCGCCCGCCGGATTTTAGACGTGAAAGACGCGCACATGCAGAACGACCTTCAAGCCCCCGCCGCCTTGGCCCGCGCGCCCTATTTGGAAGCGCCGGCGCTGCAAAGTTATACGCTGCATTTGCGACATGGCTTTTTCGGCCGGAATGGCGGCGTCTCGAACGGCGTCTATAAAAGCCTAAACGCGGGTCATGGCTCTGACGATCTTACCGAAAACGTCACTGAAAACCGGAACCGCATTTGCGCGTCCCTCGGCGCAGAGCCGGGTCAACTCGTTACGGCGCATCAGGCGCATACGACGCGCACCATCATTGTGGACGAGCCCTTTGAGCCGGGAAAGGCGCCGGAAGCCGACGCCTTGGTGACCGATCGCCCCGGCCTCGTTATCGCCGCGCTGGCGGCGGATTGCGCACCGGTGCTTATGTGCGACCCGCATGCGGGCGTCGCCGCCGCGGCGCACGCCGGTTGGCGCGGGGCCGTTGGCGGCGTTGTAGAAAACGCCGTGGAAGTGATGGAGGGCATGGGCGCTGAACCTAACCGCATCATCGCCGCAATCGGCCCCTGCCTCTCGCAAGCTTCGTTTGAGGTCGGGCCGGAGTTTGCCGAAAACGTTTTGAAGGTTTCGCCGTGGGCCGACAAATTATTCATCGACGGAGAAGGCGATCGCGAGCACTTCGATCTGAAGCGCTATTTGCAGGGACGACTGGCCCGTTTAGGCGTCGGAATAGTAGAGGCCGTCGCCGACGATACGCTGAGCGAACCCGATCTTTATTTCAGCTATCGCCGCGGTCGAAAGGCGGGCGAAACCGATTATGGCCGCAACGCGTCCGCGATTGTTCTCGTCGGCTGAAAGTTAGGCGAGCATCTCTCCCATTTTCCCCAATAACGCGAACCAATTGATGCGTTCGCGACACGCTTGCATAGCGCGTACAAAACGCCGCAGGGAATCTCGCGAAAGGCTGTTGCGAATCCATGACCAATGCGACAGAAGCGTGACAGCTCGCGGGCTGTTGGCGGGCGGCGGCGACGGGCGAGCGGGGCTCATGAAACTCATCACATGCAATGCGAACCGACCTTTGGCCGGCGCGATCGCAGATTATCTGGACGCGCCATTGACCGAAGTGGAGGTCAAAACCTTCAAAGACCGCGAGGTCTTTGTTCGGATCAATGAAAACGTGCGTGGCAAGGATGTGTTCGTCATCCAATCGACCTCGGCTCCCGCAAATGACCATTTGATGGAATTGCTGATCATGATCGACGCGCTGGTCCGAGCCAGCGCGCGCCGCATCACCGCCGTCGTCCCCTATTTTGGATACGCCCGGCAAGACCGCAAAACAGACGGTCGTACGCCAATCTCCGCCAAACTTGTCGCCAATCTGATCTCCACCGCCGGCGCCGACCGCGTATTGACCGTCGATCTCCACGCCGGACAGATCCAGGGCTTTTTCGACATTCCGACGGATAATCTCTTCGCTATTCCGGTCATTGAGCGCGATGTTCGCGAGCACTATGGCCTAAAGGACATTATGGTCGTCTCGCCGGACGTCGGCGGCGTGGTGCGCGCCCGCGCGCTCGCCAAACGCTTGAATTGCGACCTTGCTATCGTCGACAAACGTCGACCAGCAGCGGGCAAGTCCGAAGTGATGAACATCATCGGTCATGTCGATGACCGCAAATGCATCCTCATCGACGACATGACCGACAGCGGCGGCACGCTTGTCAACGCCGCCGACGCTCTCTTGGAAGCGGGCGCCAAAGAAGTCGCCGCTTATGTCACGCATGGCGTACTGTCCAATGGCGCGGCGAGCAAAATCGATAAATCTAAACTGAAAGAACTCGTTCGTACGGATAGTATCGCGCCTTCACCGGACGTCGCCAACGCGAAGAAAATCCGATCCATTCCCGTTGCGCCGCTCATCGGCGAAGCCATTCGCCGCATCGCGAATGAGGAAAGCGTCTCGAAATTGTTTGACTAAGCGACGGCTCGAATAATCGCCAAGCGACCCCAAGCGTGCGATCGATTAAGACTTTTAATGTGCTAGGGCCGAACGGGGCGGCGAGAGCGCCGCCCATAGCAAAAGGGGACAAACAATGTACCAAGGCGAATACAGTCTCATCGGCGGAGAGATGAGTTTCTTCAGTCGTAAGCTGGAGGCGCAATTACGCTTTCAGCGTTTGCCCTGGACGTGGCGATTAAAGACGATGGAGCGCGCGCCGGAGATTGAAGCACGGGCCGGCACGCGTTTCATTCCCGCATTGGAAACGCCGGATGGATGGATGCTTCACGATACGATTTCCATCGGACCGATGCTTAGCAACCGCTATCCGGATTATTCAATTGTTCCCGAAACGCCGCTTCAGCGCGCCAGCACATTTATCTTGGAAGATTTTTTCAATCATTGGCTCGGCCGCTCATGCATTCACACGCGCTGGTGTTATCCGGAGAACGTAGACTGGGTTGGGTTGCGACTTGCGTCTAATCTTTTGCTTGATCGCTCAATAGAAAAGGCGCTCAGTCCGGAAGAGGAAGCGAAATTCTCTGGTTTTGGCCAAACCATGTACGAAAATTTCGGCAAAAATGTCTGTGATTACAACGGCGTTCCTGTGGAGCAAGCAGCATCTGTTAAAGCCGACTTCGACCTGATGCTCGATGTTTTGGCGGAGCACTTCAAACAAAATGAGTTCTTGCTCGGCGCCCGGCCATGCTTGGCTGATTTCGCGCTCGCCGGCGCGGCAAAAGCCCACTACATCACCGATCCCGAACCGCTCAACTGGCTGGGCCGACACAAGGACATGCTGGTCGGTTATACGGACCGTTTTTTCGTGGACGATCCGATCAATGCAGGCGATTGGGCGCCGGACGACGCCGTGCCCGAGACGCTCCCGATCCTGCTCGACTATGTGCAGCGCAGCTATCTCAAATTTGCGACCGCCAACATCGCGGCCGGGCGCGCCGGCGAAAAATATTACGAGTATGATTACGGCTTCGGCCCCACCAAAGCGCGCACCCAGAAACGCCTCAACAAAGCCCGCCTCCACGTGCGGGACGAGCTAATGCGCATAGATGCGGCCAACAATTCGCAGATCGTGGAGCTCTATGGCGCTCGCGGGATTCTGGATCACTATCTGGCCGAGTAGCGACGCGGATAGCCATCCGAAGTCCAAAAATCCCCTGGGCGCCGCAGAGCACTTGGTTCCTCTTATGAGTTAGAGGGGTCTTTCTTATTCTTACGATGAAAGGCGCTTCGACGATTAAGTGCGGCTGCTCCGCGAGCGAAAGCGGGTATTGCGACCTAGACCATCACCTTCCGCCGTTGAATTAGGTCCCTCACGCCCCCTGGCACAAAAAGCCCATGGGCTCGTCTTCATCGCCAGTGACCAAATCCATACGTACATCGTTGAGGACGATGGGCAGGGCGATGCCAAAACCAGTGCGGCGGCCTGGGGTGTCGCGATCGGGCTCCGAGCCAATATGCACGGCGAGCAGCGACCCGGTCTCTATGTCGAAGACGGGCGCGCCGGCCGAACCTAATGTGGTCGAATGCGTATAGCTGACCTGGTAGGGGTTCGTTCCGTCGCGCAGCTCGCTCATGAACAAAGTCACCGCATCATCGCCGCGCACCAACGTGTTGCCGACGCCGTACATCGCCAAAGGCCGCGCCTTGGTGGGTTCCGCTTGTTTCGCGTTAAACGCCGCGCAATCGACTTCCTCAGCCGATACAAACCGCGCCCCGAATGGCGGCGGCGTCTCCAAGCGCCAAAGTTCAAAAGGCGCGGTCATCAATTCCAACGGCGTTTCCCAAATCAATTCCGACGCTTTAATCCAGGTTTCTTCGTCCACAGCCGGAAAGGCGACATAAACATCGCCGCGCTCTTCAACGGGCGGCGCGCCTCCGATAATCATCTGCGCCATGGGCGGCGCATCCATGGGAACATCGAACGCGTCTTCAAATTCCGTCGCCGGGACAAACTCATCGTCTGGAAAA
The DNA here is from genome assembly GCA_039026555.1 of Pseudomonadota bacterium. Taxonomy (GTDB): domain Bacteria; phylum Pseudomonadota; class Alphaproteobacteria; order Caulobacterales; family Hyphomonadaceae; genus JBCCMB01. The sequence goes on along the minus strand of JBCCMB010000029.1, from coordinate 13,208 downwards.
GGGTCGGCCGGATCTTCAACACCGGGGAATGCGGGCGGTTCCTCAAACGGTTCGGGCTCGGGCACATCCGGCGGCGGGACCGGCAAAGCCCGCGCAATAGGTCCGATATTCGACATGGCTCCCAAATCGGGATCGTCCACAGCGCCCTCGGCCGCCAACTCCATCGGCGGCGCGACAAACGGGTTGTCGCCGCCCTCCTCATAGCCGTCGAGAATTCGCGGCACGAGCAAAAGCGGCTCGCCGGCTAAGCTAGGATGCGCTAACGCGCCATCGATCGCGAACCCTGACACCACTTGAAAGGGCGATCCGTCCTCGCGGCGACGCTCAACCCGCGCCACCACGCCGGAATAGCTTGCGGCGATCGGGAACCAACCCGGCGACAAATTAAGATACTCATCGCCCGTCGGCGGCGCGCGCAAGCCGATGTCGGCGTTGAGCCGCATAAAAGCGGACAAAAGCTGATCATTCGTGGATTCCAGCTCGCGATAGGCTTGCTGCGCGAAATCCTTGGCGCTCTCAGCATCGCGCCATTGCAACCCGGCGACGCCCGCCAAACCGGCCATCGCCACCGCAACGGACGATACCGCGATCAATACACCCCGGCGACGGTTCCGCGCGGCGCGTTCCGCTGCATCTCGCAGCGCCAGACCGGCCGCAATGAACTCCCTTTGCGCGTCCGTGACGTCCGGCGCGCTGGCGGGGCGCGCCTTTTCCCAATCGCGTGCGGCGTCTAATTCTTCGCCGCGCAATAGTAAGGCGTCGGATTTTTCTCGCGCCTCCCAGCGCCGAGACAATTCGGCGATACGCGAATGTTCGCGCACCCAATCGACATCGGTCCGCAAGGCGATGGCGAGCTGGTTCAGCCCTTGGGCGAAACTGCGATCGCCCGAAAAGAAGATGAAGTTCAACGCAGAGAGGTGCGGCGGGATTTCAGCGTCCGGCACGTCGCGCCACACAACGGGCAATAAACGCTTGGACAATCGCAGCGTTTCACCAACCTCCCAGGCGCAATGGCCAGAGGCCATGCTGTCCGGCGAAATGACGTAAACCACCGTGTCGGCCTGGCTGATCAATCCGGCGAGGCGTGCTTCCCAGGGTTCGCCGGGCGCGATGTCGGCTTCATCGATATAGGCGTCGAAGCCGCACGCTTCCAAGCCCGCGACAAGATCGGCCGCGAAGACTTTGTCATTGCGCGAGTACGACACGAACACTCGTGCGCTCGGCGGCTGCGGACCGCTGGTCGTGGCCGGCATTGCGTCCCCTTGTCTCCCCCATTAGGCGACAGTCTATCGCGCGCAGGCCTTGGAGAAAAGCGATCCTCGACGCGTAACGGCGCTTCCACCTTGCATCGCTTCGGGCGATCCGTTATGACCCGCGCTCATTTCTAAGGACCTGCACGGTGCGGATCCTGTGATGTCAGGCGGCTATCGGCGTTCCCGACGGGCCTCAGGACGGAAGGAAAACAAGATGAGCGATATCGTACTCAATGTTGAGGTGCGCGAGCGCACCGGCAAGGGCGGCGCCCGCGAGGCCCGCCGTGAAGGCTTGGTGCCCGGCGTGCTTTATGGCGGCGACCTTGCGCCAGTCGCAATCAATCTCAAGCGCAACGAAATTCTCAAAGCGCTGAATTCCGGCAAATTCATCGCGAACATGGTCGAGATCGACCACAAGGGCGATAAACAATCGGTGATCCCGCAGGACATCCAGTTTCACCCGGTGACGGACACGCCGTTGCACATTGATTTGTTCCGCGTCGACAAAGACCAAGCGGTTAAAGTGGAAGTTTCCGTGCGGTTTGTTGGCGAAGAGGTCTCGCCTGGCCTAAAACGTGGCGGATCCTTGAATGTTGTGCGCCACACCGTGGAATTGTTGGTGCCCGCAGGATCAATCCCGGACGAGTTGGTGTTCGACGTCTCAACGCTGGACATCGGCGACAACGTCAAAATTTCGTCCATCGAGCTGCCTGAAGGGGCCGAGCCGACCATCACTGATCGCGACTTTACGATCGCGACCGTCGTCGGACGCGTGGCGAAAGCTGAGACGTCGGACGAGGCTGATGGCGAAGGCGAAGACGCCGCAGACGCCGAGGAAGGTGAGGAATAATCGCACCACCGGCTCGACTTGAATAAAAAAGCGGCGCTGAACGTATCAGCGCCGTTTTTCTGTCCGCCTTATCTCCAGCAGGCCTTGGGAGAGGCAGGCGATCGGGTTACAGCCCGTGAGTTGGGGATTTTAGCGGAGAGCCGATCATGTTGCTGATCGTCGGCCTGGGAAATCCGGGCGCGAAATATCAGGGCAATCGCCACAATATCGGCTTCACGATGGTGGAGCGCTTCGCAGACGTTTTCGGTTTTTCCGCCTGGCGCAGCCGATTTCAAGGCGAGGCTTCCGAAGGCTTTGTCGACACGTTCGACGGCGCACGCGTCAAAGCGCTGCTGCTTAAGCCGCAAACCTTCTACAATGACAGCGGCCTATCTGTCCGCGAGGCGGCGAGCTTCTTTAAACTTCCGGACGACCAGATCATCGTGTTCCACGATGAGATCGATCTGGCGCCAGGTCGCGTGCGGGTCAAAACCGGCGGCGGCCATTCCGGCAACAATGGAATCCGATCTGTGATCGCACACAATTCAAACGCCGTGCGTCGCATCCGATTAGGGATCGGTCATCCCGGCGACAAAAGCAAAGTCTACGGCCATGTGCTCTCCGACTTCGCCAAATCCGAAGCCGATTGGGTTGAGGCGATGACGGGCGCCTGCACGCGCGCCTTGCCCTATCTCGCCATAGGCGAGGACGATCGCTATCAAGCGGAAGTCATGCGACTTGCGCCCGCTCCGAAGATCGATCCGCGCAAGTCACAATCCGCATCCCCAAAAGATGCATGAGATCAAAATAAGGTGAGAGAGTATGGGCTTTAAATGCGGCATTGTCGGATTGCCGAATGTCGGCAAATCGACGCTTTTCAACGCGCTCACCAAAACCGCGGCGGCGCAGGCGGAAAACTATCCTTTCTGTACGATCGAGCCGAATGTCGGCGAAGTGGCGGTGCCCGAAGCGCGGCTTGGGGCGCTGGCGAAGATCGCAGGCTCGGCCGAAATCATCCCCGCGCGCATGAATTTCGTCGATATTGCTGGGCTGGTCGAAGGGGCCTCGCAAGGCGAAGGCTTAGGCAATCAATTCCTCGCCAACATCCGCGAAGTCGACGCCATCGCCTATGTGCTGCGGTGTTTTGAGGATGAGGACGTGACCCACGTGAATGGGCGCGTCGATCCTTTGGCGGATCTCGCGACGGTGGAAACCGAGCTTATGCTTGCGGATCTGGAAAGCCTGGAAAAACGCCGCCCCGCCCTGGAAAAGAAGGCCAAAGGCCAGGACAAGGACGCCAAAGCGACGCTTGCGCTTATTGATGTCGCCGTTGAACAGCTGGAAGCGGGCAATCCTGCACGGGCGGCGGAGATTTCCGAGGAGGATGAAAAAGCCTGGCGCATGTTGCAGTTGCTGACATCGAAGCCAGTTTTCTACATCGCCAATGTCGAAGAAGACGCAGCCGGTTCCGGCAATAGCTGCTCCCAAACCGTGATCGACCACGCAGCGGCCGAGGGCGCGCCAGCGGTAGTCGTGTCGGCCAAAATCGAGAGCGAAATCGCATTGCTCGACGCAGACGAACAAACCGAATTCCTAGAGACTTTGGATTTGATGGAGCCAGGCCTCAATCGCGTGATCCGAGCCGGTTATCAACTGCTGGGGCTGCAAACCTATTTCACAGCCGGCCCTAAGGAAGCGCGCGCCTGGACGGTGAAAACCGGCGCCACAGCCCCTCAAGCCGCCGGCGTCATCCATGGCGATTTTGAGAAGGGCTTCATTCGCGCTGAAACCATCGCCTATGAGGATTATGTGTCCCACGCTGGCGAGCAAGGCGCCAAAGACGCCGGCAAAATGCGCCAAGAAGGCAAGGATTATGTAGTGCAGGACGGCGATGTCATGCTCTTCAAATTCAATGTTTAGTCTATCGCCACAATGAACGACGCGCCGCAATCTGCGTCGACGGACACGTCCGAACCGCAAGGTTCCGGCGCGCCTATGCCATTGTGGGAATTCATCGCTTTGGCGGCGTCCTTAATGGCGCTGAACGCGCTCGCCATCGACATCATGCTGCCGGCCTTGGGCCTTATCCAAGACGATTTCGGTTTCACCAACGACAATGACCGACAATTGGTCATCATCATCTATTTGATGTCCTTCGGCGCGTCGCAATTGGTGTTCGGACCGCTCACCGACCGCTTCGGTCGACGCCGCGTGTTGATGATCACGCTCTTGCTCTATGTGATCGCCGGCTTGGCGTGCGTCTTCGTCCCGACCTACGGCTCTTTGCTCGCCGCGCGGGTTCTGCAGGGAATCGGCGCCGGCGCGACGCGGGTCGTGAGCACGTCGATTGTCCGCGATCTTTATTCCGGTCGGCTGATGGCGAAGATCATGTCGATGGTGATGATGGTGTTGATGGCCGCGCCGATGGTCGCCCCCGCGATCGGGCAAGGCGTGCTGCTCGTGTTTGGAGAATGGCGCGCGGTCTTCTGGAGTTTGGCGATCTATGGAGGCATCGTTATGGTGTGGAGCTATGTTCGACTGCCGGAGACGCTGCCCGCAAGCGCCCGCAAAGCCATCGACCTCAAAAACATGCTCGCCGCTTATAAGGAGATTCTGTCTCATCGGATCGTCTGCGGGTATGTGCTCGCCAGCGGATTTATCTATGGCGGCTTGTTCAGCTATATTGCATCGACGGAGCAGATTTTCTCCGACATTTACGACGCGGGACTGGCCTTCCCCATCTATATCGGCGCCGCCGCATTGGTGATGTCTTTGGCCAATATGGTCAATTCGAGATTGGTCATGTCCTGGGGAATGCGCAAATTATCGCACACGGCGATGATCGGATTTACCTGCATAAGCTTGTTGCACGCGCTAACCTCCACATTGGGCGTCACGCAGTTTGCGGTGTTTTACACGTTTGTGCTGACGTCTTTCTTCTGCTTGGGCTTTATCGGCGCAAATTTCAGCGCCATCGCTATGCAGCCCCTAGGCGCTCTAGCGGGAACAGCTGCGGCCGTCTTGGGGTTCGCGACCACATCATTTGCGGGCGCCATAGGATGGATTCTCGGCCAGACCTATGACGGTACGACAGCCCCAGTCTTCTTTGGCCACGCACTACTTGGGGCAAGCGCCATCGTCTCTGTTCTTTTCGTCGAGCGCGGACGATTGTTTCAAACCGCCGAAGCCCCAGCCGGAGATTTTAAGTGACGCAATCAGATTGGGTGGTCTTTCCCTCGCTTGCGGATGATTTCGAGCTGTCGGCGTGGCGCACCCCAGCAATCGGCCCGCGAAAAGGCGGGCTTGTGCTCATCCAAGAGATCTTCGGCGTCACCGACGACCTCAAGCGCGTGTGCGATGACTTCGCCGCCGAAGGATATGACGTTCTCGCCCCGTCCTTATTCGATCGTTTCGAACGGCGCGTCGTCTTGGATCACGCCACCGAAGACGGCATGGCGCGCGCCAGGCGATATGCGTCCGAAAATCCTTGGGAGCTGGTCGTAGGCGACGTCCAGGCGGCGATCGATTATCTGCGGCCAATGGGCTCTGTTTTTCTGACCGGCTTTTGTTATGGCGGCGCCGTGACTTGGGTGTGCGCCGCGCGTTGCGAGGGCGTATCGGCGGCGTCCGGCTATTATGGGCGATTGATCGTTGAGTTTTTGGACGACGCACCAAAATGCCCGACCATTCTGCATTTCGGCCGCACCGACCCGATCATCCCGATGGCGGATGTGGACGCGATCCAGAGGGCCTATCCGGACCTGCCGGTTCACATCTATGAAGCTGGCCACGGCTTCGTCTCCAACCGCTCGGCGGACTATTCGCCTGACGCCGCCGCCCTCTCCAAATCCCGAACGCTCGCGCTTTTTGAGTCAAACCGTTAAACTCTATCTCAAACGGGAGAGGCGATATGAAAGTGAAAACAGGCGGATGCCTTTGCGGCGAGATCAAATTTGAAGTCTCCGGCGATCCAGTTTTAGCGATGGAGTGCCATTGCGGCGCATGCCAAAAATCCTGCGGCGGGCATGCCGCGCCGATCTTGGTCTTCCCCAAGCCCGCACTGAAAATCCTGCAAGGCGAGATGGCCGAGTTTACGAGCGACGCAGACAGCGGAAATACCGTGACGCGACAGTTTTGCAGCACGTGCGGCACGCCCATGATGTCCAAGCTTAGCGCCAACCCCGATTTGGCCGTGATTAAGGTCGGCGCCTTTGACGACGCCTCTGACTTCGACCCCCAAATGGTGTTTTGGACGTCCACGGCCCAGCCCTGGGCGCATATCCCAGACGGAACAATGCAATTTCCGCAAAATCCGCCGGCGTCCTAAGGCTCGTCGATCACAACCGCGGCGCCATCTTCAAACGCCAATTCCGGCGCGTTCACCCGCCAGCCGCCGCCCGGCCCTTGCGCGAGCGTCTCTGAGAGCCAAGGCAAGGCGGTCAACAACACGTCTTTCAGGCCGAAGGGTGGGTTCACGACAACGACGCCGGCGCCGCAAAGCGGGCCAGGTTCAACGATTTCGCGTACCCAAAGATCGGCGAGCAGCACTTTTTCCGGCGCGAACTCCATTTCGTCGAGCAGCCATTCGGCGAGCCCGTCATCGAATTTTTCGGTGTTCTCCATGTCTTTCAGCGGACGCCAGAAGATAAACGTCCCTGTGGGCCAACGCGCGATCGCCTTCATCGCGGCGCGCGCCATATGAGCCAATTCGTCACGATCCTCGAACGGCGGATCGATCAGCGCCAGTCCGCGTCGCTCGGGCGGCGGAAGATAGGCCGACAAGGCCTCATACCCGTCCCGCGTTTCGAGTTTCACGCGTTTATCGCGCGCAAAGCGTTGGCGCAGGGTCTCGGCGTCGTCAGGGTGCAGCTCGCACAGCCGCAGCGCGTCGCCCGCCCGCATCATATGCGCCGCCAAAGCAGGCGAGCCGGGGTAAGTCTTCAGCGCGCCGTCTGCGTTTAAGCTTTTTACGGCGTTAAGATAGGGCGCGAGCGCCGCAGCCACTTCGGCCGGCGGCTTGGCGTCCCACAAACGTCCAATCCCATCGACAAATTCCGGACTGCGCCGCGCTTCCTCGCTTTCAAGATCATAATCGCCCACGCCGGCATGCGTATCTATAAACCGAAACGGCTTTTCCTTGCGCGACAAATGCGCAAGCGATTGAGCCAGAACGAGATGTTTGAGAACGTCGGCGAAATTGCCGGCGTGAAATGCGTGTCGGTAATTCATCGCCTCGCAATACGCCGGCCGGGCGCTTGGCTCAAGCGATCCGCGATGAATAAGAAAAGCAGTTACGCGCTCCTCGAAGGATCGTATAAAGATCGCCGGTCAGGATCGACGAGGTATCGGCATGGCGGACGTCTTCATCTCGTATGCGCGAGATAACCGCGACAAGGCGGCGATGCTCGCCGACCTTATCACCAAACAAGGATATGATGTTTGGTGGGATCGCGATTTGATCGCAGGGGACAATTATTCCGACGTGATCGAAGAGACGCTGGACACCGCCACCGCGGTGATCGTGCTGTGGTCGGGCGTGTCGCGCAAATCCCATTGGGTTCGGGATGAAGCCGCTGTCGGGCGCGACCGAAACCGGCTTTTGCCCATCATCATCGACGCCAACACGCCGCCCTTGGGCTTTCGGCAGGTACATACGCTGGACATGAAGGATTGGACCGGCGGCGAGCATCACGAGCTTGAGGATTTATGGGCCGGTCTTCAGGCCTTATGCGGCCCTCGCGCGACCGCAACGCCGCCGCCTGTTCAGCCCCATCAACCTACGTCGCCGCCAAGCGCGCCGATGTCGGATGAGAGCTTCGAAGCGCCGCCGCTGGACTCACGGCCGGCTTCCAGCGCCCAAGCGGGCCAGACCCAATCGACAGGATGGCAAGCGCCGGATTGGTTGGCGAAACCCAATGACAAATCCGTCGCCAAAATCCTAAAGGAAGAGAAGAACCAGCGCAGCTTCCTTCGCACCTTCTGGATCACAAGTTTTGTGGTGTCTGGAATTATAGCGATCGCGCTGGGCGCGCTGAGCGTCGAAACGGCGAGCTATGACGATGGTGTTCTCGTCAGCTCCATTGTCGCGTTTGTAATCGTCGGCTTCGGCCTGGTGATCGGACGCGCATTAATCGTGTTTGGACGAAGACTGTCGAAGCGCAAATCAACCCGCTATTTCGACAATCCGACGCTCATCTGCCTAGCGATAACGGCGGTGTTCTCTATCTCCGCAGGCTTTAGCACCGTCTCTGAACCTGGTGCGAATCTTGTCGACGGATTTTTCCTGACGCCGGTGACGATGGCGGTGGTGTTCCCCTTTATCGCGGTCTTCTCTATCCCGATCGGCCTGATTCGCGGCTTCGGGCGTAAAGGTTTCGGCAAGCAGGAAGCAGCCGCTTAAATTGGAATCATCAAACAAAAAAGCCTCCGCAAATGACGCGAAGGCTTTTGAATGTGTGTCGTCTTACGAGGCTAAATTATGTCAGAGTGCGAGCTGACAATTTTGCCGACAAGACCGTAGGCGACGGCTTCTTCGGCGGACATCCAATAATCGCGATCGGTATCCTCTTGGATTTTTTCCAGTTTCTGCCCGGTCGCTTCGGCGAAAATGGCGTTGAGCCGTTCGCGCATGCGGATGATTTCACGCGCCTGGATTTCAATGTCGGAAGCTTGCCCGCCGACGCCGCCGCGCGGTTCGTGCAGCAAGAAGCGCGTATTCGGCAAAGAGAAGCGATTTTCTTTTTTCGCCGCCGCATAAATGAGCGCGCCGGCGGAGGCGACCCAGCCCGTGCCGAGCACTTTGACCGGCGCCGGGACGAATTTGATCATGTCATGGATCATATCGCCGCTTTCCACATGACCGCCGGGCGACGAAATCACAAGCAAAATCGGCTCTTTGCTTTCCGAAGACAGCGCCAATAATCGCTCGCAGACGCGACGCGCCTGTTTATCGTCGATCCCGCCGGTCAGCAGGATGGTGCGGGCGTTAAATAGCGCCTGTTCAAGAAAGGAATTCGGCTCGCCAAGCGGCGCGCTTTCGGCTTCGTCGTCCAGTCGAAACATGAAGGCTCCCAAAGGAAATGCGGGATTTAAGATGCCACATAGGTGAGGCGCGCCGCCCGGAAGGTCAATGGGCAAAGGCTGTTTGTGTCAAACCGTGTCGTTTCGCCCCTTCCTGAAGACGCAAAAGGCGGGCGAGCGAGGGCAGCCTGCGCCAACCTTACACCCCGAAGAAAAACTCTTCGCGGACGATTTTGCCGTTTTGCGTGGTGTATTCGGCGATCTCCTGCATGGCGCTGCGTTCGCCCGTCTCCTTATTGGTGGCGTCGATGGAGAATTTCACCGTGAAACGAGTGTCGCCATGCAGATAGGGCCCGTCCACCTCGCCGGAATGCACCTCAAACGTATTGTTCCACCACTCATGTTTGCCGCGAATGGCGTCGACCCCCTTAATTTCAGCGGGCGGCGCGTCGGGCATGGTCGCCGGCTCCACCGATACGGCGTCTTCAGCGTAAAGCTCTTTAAGCGCGTCCATCTCTTGGCCGGCCCGGCAATACTTCACCAAACGCGTCGCTGTTTGCATCAAGTCTTCTGAAAACATGTCCGTCTCTCCCACATTATTCACACGCCAAATCACAGCCTAGCACGCCGGCGTGACAGCGAAATTTCGCTGGCGATCCACCTGTCCAATTGCACGCCGACACCCTAGCCGACTTGACTCAATAAGAAAAGAACAAAATAAGAACTTATGACTTTAAACCTCGCCTCTTTTGCGCCTCACCATGCCAACGCCCGCACCGACGGGCCGATTGAGCCGGCTTGGTTTAAGCGCGGCATGCATGAATTTGTGTCAGCGGAGTATGGCGATCAGGCCGCCTGTACAGGGCTGGTCCTCGCCCTTTTGCACAGCCTGCACTTAGCGCCCTGTCTGTGGGTCTCGCTGCGTCTTGCCCAGATGGAGCATGGCGCGCTGAGCGCACGCGGCCTTATCCCTTTCGGCCTTGATCCAGGCGGGCTGGTGCATGTGTGCGCGTCAAAGCCCATCGACGTGTTGTGGGCGGCGGAAGAAGCGCTCAAATCCGGCGCCGTCGGCGCGGTCGCGGCCGAGATTGGAGAGGCGGATTTCACCGCCACGCGTCGCTTATCTTTAGCCGCCGCATCCTTAGGAATTCCGCTTTTATTATTGGCGCCGCACGGCCGCGAAGGCGCCACCGCCGCGCAAACGCGCTGGCGCATTTCGCCCGCCCCCTCGGCCATCAACCGCTTTGATCCTTTTGCGCCTGGAAACCCGCGTTGGCGGGCCGTTCTAGAGCGCTCCCGCACCGCTCCGGCAGAAGCCGGGCGTCACTTTAATTTGGAGTTCGACCATGAAACGCTTCGTCTCCTTATGGCTGACCAATTGGCCGCTCGACCGGCTCAGACGCACGCGCCTGGCCCTGCAAAACCAACCGATTTGCGCCGCGCCGGCTAAACCGCGCCAAGCTTTCGTACTGACGGAGATCGTCGCCAACGGTCTACGCATCGCCGCCGCTAACACGCTCGCCGCCAAGGCGGGCGTCACCCCTGGAATGATGTTTACCGATGCTTGCGCGCGCTTGCCCGGTCTTCAATCAGAGGAGATTGACCGCAAGGATGACGCGCACGCGCTTCACCGGCTCGGCTTATGGATGACGCGTTGGACGCCACTGGCGGCGCTGGACGGCTCAGACGGTGTGATGTTGGACGTCAGCGGCTGCGCGCATCTGTTCGGCGGCGAAGCAGAACTTCTCGCCGACATGTCGAACCGCCTCAGCGCAGGCGGGATCTCCTATCGCCTCGGACTCGCCGATACGCCGGGCGCAGCTTGGGCCGCCGCCCGCCATGCGCCGACCAACACCATCATCCCGCCCAATGCGCAAAAATACGCGCTCAGCCCTCTTCCCGTGGAGAGTTTGCGCCTTTCGGACGATGCGGTGCGACTGCTGCGCCGGTTTGGGTTAACCAGGCTCGGCCAGCTTTACGGCGTGGACCGAAAATCCCTCGCCCGCCGCTTTCAATCGCGCGAGAAGGCGGATGCGGTGGTGCGCCGCTTGGATCAGGCGCTGGGTTTGACGCTGGAGCCGATCCATCCCCTAAGCCCGCCGCCGGAGTATCGCGCGCGTCTTAGCTGTCCCGAGCCTTTGCTGCACACAGACGGCGTGCGCGCCGGACTTGAAACCCTGCTCATAGATGTCTGCGCGCAATTGACCGCCCATGGCAAAGGCGCGCGAGAATTTGTCTTCACCGCTTACAAGGCCGATGGCGGCCTATCGCAGGTCAAAATCTCCGCCAGCCGCCCAGTGCGCGCCCCGGACCATGCTTTGCGCCTGTTTCGCGATAAATTGGAGATGATAGATCCGGGCTTTGGGCTCGACCTTTTAAGTCTGGAGGCCCGCCGTACAGGCGCGATGGAGATCGCCGCGCCGCCTCTTTCTCATTTGCAGGCGGAGACGCGCCAAACAGGCGATATGACGGCTTTGTCCGCTCTGGTCGACCGCATTATGGCGCGTTTGGGCGAAGACGCCGTCAGCATTCAAATTCCCCGAGCCAGCCACATTCCCGAACGCGCGGTCGAGGCCACCGCATTTGAGGGCGATACGCCGGATTGGTCGCAAGATGAGGCGTCGATAACCGCGCCGCGGCCTTTGCGGTTGTTGGAGCATCCCGAACCCGTCAGCGTGCTGGCGGAAACGCCGGACGGCCCGCCCCGGCGCTTTGTCTGGCGAAAAGTGACGCGCAATGTCGCCCGTGCGGAAGGGCCGGAACGTATTTCACCGGAATGGTGGCGCTTAGACTCGCATCACACCCGTCCCAGGGCGCGCGATTATTATCGCGTAGAGGATGTTCAAGGCCGCCGCTTCTGGCTCTATCGCGACGGGCTTTATGAGGATGATAAGGGCGATAAGCCCGTCTGGTACATGCAGGGCCTGTTTGCATGACCGCTTACGCTGAACTGCAAACCACCAGTAATTTTTCCTTTCTGCGCGGCGCCTCGCATGCTGAGGAATTGGTCGCGCAGGCCAAAGAATTAGGGCTTTCCGCCCTCGGCGTATGCGATCGCAACACGTTGGCGGGCGTGGTGCGCGCGCACGCCGCCGCCAAGAAACACAGCCTCAAACTTCTTGTCGGCGCGCGCCTGGACCTCACCGATGGGACCAGCTTTTTATGCTATCCCACCGACCGCGCCGCCTATGGGCGTTTGTCCCGCCTCATCTCCAACGGCAAGGCAGACGCCCCGAAAGGCGAATGCCATATCACGCCCGCCGACATGCTTGCGCATGCGCAAGGGCAGATTTTGATCGCCCTGCCGCCGGAGGAATTATCCTCTGCTTTTGAAGCGCATCTCACGCGTCTTTGCGGGCTCCACCCCGATATCTATTTGGCCGCATGTTATCGCTATCAAGGGCGCGACCGCGAGCGCCTGGCCCGTCTGGCTCAAATGAGCGCACGCACCGGCGCACCCATGGTCGCGGTCAATGACGTGCTCTACCACATCCCGAACCGCCGGCCTTTACAGGATGTGCTCACCTGCATTCGCGAGCATGTCACGGTGCAAATCGCCGGCTTTTTGCTGGCCTCCAACGCCGAACGCTATTTGAAAGCGCCAGCGGAGATGACGCGCCTGTTTAAGGGCTTTGAACCAGCCTTGGCGCGGACATTGGAGATCGCTGATCGCTGCCAATTTTCGCTCGACGAATTGAAATACGAATATCCCGACGAGCCCGTACCGCCTGGCAAAACACCCCAACAGCATTTGGAGGATCTCACATGGGCGGGCGCGCAGACCCACTATCCCAACGGCGCGCCGGACAAGGTCAAAACAGCGCTCCAAAAAGAGCTCGCGCTCATCAAGGATTTAAACTACGCGCCCTATTTCCTGACCGTTCACGACATTGTCGCCGAAGCCCGCCGCAGGGACATTCTGTGCCAGGGGCGCGGCTCAGCGGCCAATTCCGCCGTCTGCTATTGCCTCGGCGTCACCAGCGTAAACCCCAATGAAATCAGCTTATTGTTCGAACGCTTCTTGTCCAAAGAACGTAAAGAACCGCCTGATATCGATGTTGATTTCGAGCATGAGCGGCGCGAAGAGATCATCCAATATGTGTATG
>JBCCMB010000028.1:0-24896 GCA_039026555.1 Pseudomonadota bacterium | reverse complement strand
GCTGACGATGTCGACGAGGGCGGCGGCGCATTCGCCGCCGGAAGCGCGTCGAAAGTAAAGGCGATTGGCCCGGCCGCCGGCGCGTCGTCCCAATCCGGCGCGTCGCCCGGCCGAAAGGGGGCGAAAGCCCGTGCCAGGCCGATCCGGCGTCTCATCAGCAAGGGAAAAAGCGCATGACGCTCGCCGCCCCCGCTTTCATCGAAGCCGTCGCCGGGTTCCTCCGCATCACCGAGCGCCTTCGGGGCGCTTATTTGGAGGATTTGCTAAAGAAGACAGAGATTAACGGCCTTGCTCAGACGATGAAGGACGCGACGGCGCGCCAATCCGAAGAGGTTTTAATCGGCTGGATGCGTAAGCCGGGCAATTGGCCGATCTTCTCAGGGCGCTTTCCCGGGCTGGGCGATTTATTCTTCGATCCAAATGCGAATACGCGCCGCGACGATCTCAATCCGGAGGAGGAGCGGTTGCTCGCCGAGGCCATTGCATACGCTCAATCGGCGTACGATGACGCTTTGGAGCGCTATATCGACGAAGCCGACGATAAAGCGGACGGCTGGTTCAAAGACACCGCGTCCAATACGGGCGAGCCCGTTCGAGTTTTATTCGAACACGGCGCATGGGTCGCCGAAGGCGGTCTCGACAATCTGGGCTTTTGGGTCGCGAGGGAGATTGGGGCGACGGTCTTGAAGGTTTTTGAGGCCGATCCGACCATCATCGGCGCCGGTCCGAAGACGCAGACGTTTCTCACATCGCTCGCGCCCACGCTGGAGGAGATGCTGAAAGGCGGTTCGCTGGATGTGGATAAGAGCCTCGTCAAAGCGTTCGTGGATTCGAGCTTAGATCTCGTCATCGCGCATCCCGGAATTCTCTCGGGAGATGAGAAGCTCCAACCCCTTGTAACGGGCGTGTTAGAGCCCGTTCGCGAGCGCGCCAAGAAGGACGGCGGCCGTTACGCTTTCCTGTGGTCGAAGGAACTCAAATCCTTCTTAAGCGGGCCCTTGGCATTCGGGGTGGTGGGCGCTCTGGACAAGCATTCGGATTTATATCTCCGGGGCGAGTTTAAGAAAGGCGGCATCGCCGGCGAAGTGCTGCGCGCCGTCCTTGAGGACTTCGTCGCCGGCGGTGCCAATGATTTTGATCTTCGAACCGCCCTGTCGGATGCGAGCCTGCCCGGTTTTGTCGACACGCTGTTGTCCGTCGTCGGCGAGCATCCCGAATTCGTCGTCGGCGGCGAAGGCGAGGTCAATGACGCGCTGAGGGACTTTTTCAAATCCGCGACGGCCTCTTTAAGGGCGTCGAAAACCCTGTTCCAACAGCCGTCCGACGCCCTGACGGAGGTGTTGACGTCCGCGTTGAGCACGTCCGCCGCCATCGCGCGTATTCGCATGGACGCCGATTGGGACCATGACGACGACGACTACGCCGGCAAGGGCTGGGCGAACGTTTGGCGCGACGTGGCGGGCGGCTTGATCGACAGCTTTGTGGGCGGCTTGTCCGTCCGCTTGAACGCGGAGCCGGGGGCGGCTGCTTCCAAACCCTTGTTGTCGGAAAGTGATTTCGCCGAAATCTTCAAGACGATCGCGGAAGGGCTTTCGGCGCGCCCCGATATTTTGTTGGACAAGTTCAAAACCGCCGACGGCGGCGGCGTCAACGCCCGCGCCCAGAGCCTGGTTCAGACTTTGGCGTCGACCATTGCCGAAGACGAACTTAACCTGTTGTCAGGCGAAGACTGGCGGAAGATCGTCGGGCTCTCCCTTGAACTCGCCGCCGAAGATACGGCCGCCTTGTTCTCTTTCGACACAACGCCGGGGGGCGATCCGGTCGCGTCGGTTTTCGCCGACTTGACCGCGTCCATGCTCAAAAAAGCGTCGGCGAGCGTGCGGGAGGCGGAGGGGCGGCCGGGCGGTTTCCTGTTCGGGGCTACGCTGCGCGCCGCCGTAATGGAAACGCTCGAAGCGGCCTCCGGAACCCTGTTCGCCGCCATGACGGGTGAGGCGCAGAAGGCGCATATCGCGGCGCTGGAAGACCTTATCGACATGCTGGGCCGCTACCGAAACGGCGTCCCGGTGACGCTGGACGCCGACGGCGCCGTCTCGGCGGTCTCGTCATCCGCTAACGCCGATACGACGCTGCGTTTGGGCGCGCGCGAATGGCTGCGCGTTTACAAGCACTTCATCCCCCACGTCCTGCAAAACGGCCCGAAGGACCCCATCACGACGGAAGACGTGGCGGCGTTGATGATGAATTTGAACCCGACGGCGGACCCCGCCGCCGCTTAGCTGCTGCGATATGAAAGGAGAGATTTATATATGCGTATCCCTATACACTTCCTCGTCGCCGTTTACGCACTTGTTCTTGGGGGGTGCGCCTACGACTCGGAAATAAAGCAACTTAAGAGGTTCGAAGACGATCTCGTCAAACTGACCGCCGGCGAAACCTCCATCTCCCAACCGACTTATGACGCCTACGTGACGCAACATGCAGGGGCGCTCGTCGATACGGCGTCCTCCTCACTTGATAAGGCGGAGCAGCGTTATAGGGCGAAAACGGGTCTGAAGCTCAAAGGCTACGCGCTGTCGTCCCATGCGGCGGGTTATTTGTCCGGGTTTGAAGCCGTCGCCGCCGTTCAAAACTGGCTGAAAGGCGCCAAGATCGAGCCGCCCACGTCCAACGCCTATATCATCGGTGTCGCCAAGCGCGCCGCCGAAGTTTGCGAAAAAGACGATGCAGCGAAATATAAAGGCGATTTGTGCCTGGAAGCGCAGGTCTATGGCGACGAAGCAAAGCTTCGCCAATTCGCGGGCGATCTATCGAAGCTCGAAGATGAACTTTCTAGGGAGTCCGTCGAGACCGTTTCGAGCTTGTTGACCGGAATGGCGAAAACGATGGACGACATCCGGCCGCGGCTTGCATCGGTCGATATCGACGCGAACCGAGAAGCGGCATTGTTGCGTTTAAGAACGCCGGTCTGCAACGCTCAATTGACTATTCCTCCTTTGTTAGGCGGCAAGGGCGAAGCTGCGCACGCCCGGGCTCAGGCGTTAGAAGGGCCGGCTGACGGTTTCTACGTCGCCGCCGCCGCATTGATGTCTCCACCGATCACCGACGGCGTGAAGCGCGTTTGCGCATCTAGCGATGGCAAACCGTCGGAACAGCAAGCCATATGTGAAAAGAAGCAAGCGATTGAGTACAGTTGTAGTGGATGGCGGAGAACGACCCCCACGATTGCAGCGGACGCGAGCTGAGCGCCGATGCTGGACCGGGTCTATTCCGTCAATGTGAGGTCCCATCTGCGGCTTCGCGCATTGCCGAACGATTATTCGTCGGTTCTTGCGCGGCTGCAGCCCGGACAAATCGTTGCGCGCTTAGATCTCAAATACCGAAATGGGTGGTACGCAGTTTTTGCAGACTTGGGCGAGCAGGTTTTTGTGGGGTATGTCGCCGCGCGTTTCCTGTCACCCTTATGGCCGCAATCCGACCCTGAGGTTGAAGCCGCCGACGCCGGCGCCGCCGATCCACACGACGAGGACGCGACGCCGCACCCCGCAAGGGAAGGTTCGCACGCTGCGGGGACGGAGACTGCGGCTGACTGGGCGGACCTGCTCGACGCGTCGGAGTTTCCCCACGTCGTCGGCGGCGCGCCGTCGGATGAAGAACGCTCGTTATGGACGAACCATTTCGTAACGCCGCCCAACCCCGGCCGTTGGCGCGGGACGGTCGGGTTGCAGTTCACTCCGGACGAATTCGCGCGATACCTAGAATTGATCGCTTGGAAGGGGAAGTTTCAGCCCGATAAAATCGTCCTGCACCATACCTATAACCCTAGCTTAGGCATGCGTCCCAAAGGGTTTTCTCAAGCGCACATCCGACGCCTTGGACTGTATTACAACACGCCCGAAAGTGACGGCGGCCCCGGCGGCGGCCCCTGGCTTGGCGGGCCGCATATTTTTGTCGACGCCACGCGCATCAGCATTCTCAACCCCCTACACCTGCGGGGAACCCATTGCCGCGACTTCAATGGATCTGGCGTGGGTATCGAAATGCTCGGAAATTTTATCGACGACGCTGAAGCGCGTCGTCGAAACGGCGCGCGCGGGGCGACCGAGGTGGATGATTTCAATGCGGGCCGGGGTCGGCGCGTGCGAGTGAACGCCGTCTCCGCCATGGTGTCGCTCATGGAGCGGTTGATGCTAGGGCCGGATGCCCTGCGTTTTCACCGAGACTGCAAGGGGACATTGAAAAGCTGTCCGGGCGGGCAGGTCGACCACGCTGTGGTGAAGCGCGATATCCTTACCGAATTCGAAGCGCGCGAACGCCGGCGCGCCTCAACGCATGCTTTGGTCTGAGGGGGCGCTGTGATGAGCCGGGAAGGGGAAACGCGCACGGCGATCGTTTTCATCCACGGCCAAGGCCAACATGAACCGATGGCGGCGGCGCGGAAACTCGCCCATTCGTCGGTCCTCGCCGACCCTCAAGCCGAGACGACTGATAAGAAGCATATCGCCGACACCGATGTGGACGGCGTGTATAATGTCGATCGATCATCCGTGCGTATTGGTGACGATACGCATGTGGATTTTTTAGAGCTTTATTGGTCCCACTTAAAGTCCGGCAACCGTTTGAGCGACGTTTGGCTTTGGTTCCGCCAGCTTGTCAAAAAACTGCCGGTCGCAACGCCGCCATCGGTCCAGCCTATCCGAAGCGGGTTTATTCGGCTGGCCGAGTTTTCCAGTATTTTTCTGGCCGCCTTTACACTGTTGACCGCTTCCATCATGGCGGAGAGCGGGTTGGTGGTTCGAGATGCGGCTTCTTTAAATCAGAACAACGGCGCGTCCGACACGACCTTAATAAAAACCTTGAAATCGCAGCGAACGTATTTCGATCCTGAGCCTGACGGATTTACAAATCCAAAGTTTAAAACCGCGGGCATGGCGGAGGAGGCGTTTCAGAACGCGCCCTTCACGGTCGCGTCAAACGACGAGACCTCCATCCTCGCCGTCGCGGCTCGGATCGGCCTGGTTATAGTGGAGCGGTCTGGGCCGGACGGCGCGTCGACGAGCATTGGGCTGAGCGCCGAAACATCTGAGCCGTTTACGATGCTCGCGGCGCGCATAGAGGGCGAGCGAGCAAAGGTCGCGGCTTTAAGCGGCGAAAAGCTTTTTCTGTGGGATTTTGGTCTCGACGATAAGCAGGCCGGTGAGCCGAAGCCATATAATTGTGACGAGGATACGAACAGGATCGGACTCCTGCCCGATGGGATTGTTTGTGCACGTATGTCCTTGCTCGATGGGAATGAAGACGACAACACGAAGACGCGCCTTTTTGAGGACGGCGGCGAGATAACGCCCCGAACCGACGAGCAGGAGACGCTAGTCGATATCTTCAACCGTGCAGAAGCGTTGGATGTCAGCGATAATGGCGAGTGGCTGATCGCCGCTATGCCGTCGGATACGGTCCCCAACGCTATAGCGCTGCGAGTTTACGCAATCTGGGAAAAATATAAGCTTAAGCGCGAAATTGATCTTGCCGACGATGTCGTCGAAGTCGCAATCAGCCGATCTGGGTTGGGCGCTTACAGCCATAGAGATGGCTCAGTAGTCATATTTGACGCCGAAAGCGACACGCCGTCTGCAAGAATAAAGTCACATGAGGAATGGCCGTTCGCCTTAGCGTTCGTCGACATCGCCGCCTCGGGGGAGGACGACCGTTGGGCGCTTTTGTCGGGAGCGATTGACGGAGAACTTTACCTAACGGAGATTGCAAGCGCCGGGCCGGCGGGGATTGAGGCGGAAGATCCTGTCAACCTCGACCAACCCACAAACAAACCCGCAATGACGTGGTTTATCCATGCCGAGGGTTTTGCGCGCAGGGAATTCGTTACGATCGACGATACGAGGGGCATGCTGCGTTGGACGTTGAACTCTGATAATGAGCTCGTCCCCGTGGAACGTTTCGTGGCTGAATTGCCTGCGCCGAACAAACGCTTTCTTGTGACCCGCGTCAAAGGGTATGAAAATTACCGGCAATATGCGCCGGAACCGAATAAGCTGAGAACGATCGCGGCGGCCACGTCTTTGGCGCCCGTTATGGGAGGGCGGTGCGGCGGCGATATGGGCGGCAATGCACTTTATGTCTCCACTGGCGCATCCCTCGCGTCTGACAATGGAGAAAGGCGTGACGCGAATGAAAGGGATCGATTTCAAAATCTTCTCAAAGTGCATTCTGGGATAGGATGCAGCCGCGACATGCCGGACGCTGAAGCTTGCTATGGAAATCACGAGCAGGTTTGTACGGATATATTGGAAACCGATTACAAACAGTGGCTTTATCTCGACGCCGACGAAGGGGAAGAGCGGAGCAAAATAGCGAGCGGGGAGATAGGCCACATATCGCTTCTTAAATTGTCCGCAAGTTACGTGCCTGAGGCAGGTGAAAGCAATCACCAACACCTCGCCATCGCCTCGATTGCAGGCGTTCACTTGAACAAGGACGCTGCCGGCAACAAGGACGCTGCCGGCGTTTCAGAAAGTAGCGAGGACGCCGCCGGCGATAAAAAGGCGGAATCCGTCGAACCTGACATGCATGCTTTATTTATCACCATCGAAGCCCCGCGCCCTGCCGACGACGACTTCAATCGGACGTTGTCGGCGCAGATTCAAATCCCCGACAGTCTTAGCGTCAGCGGTTTAACCATCGCACCTGATCCAAACGATATGGGGTATGTGTTCGTCGCAATTCCCTTGTCCGGAAAAAAAAAGGGGTATCCCCTCGGCGGCCTCATGTTATGGCGCGTGAACATAAAATCGCCCTCCAGCGGAGCAATTGGAGAACCTCTTTTTTTACGCCATTTCAATCACAGTTATGGTTACGCCAGCGCTACGTTTACGGATGATGGGCGTCACCTGCTGTTGCTCGATACGCGCCGGACTCTACATGTTCATCGGGTTAGATCTTCGGGCAAAGACCCGCGAATAGATCCAAACCCCGCTAAGTCCTTTCGGTTCGCGTATGGAACTGAAGACGCTAAATTAAAACCCGATGTGACAAGCAACTGGATGGATCGGACGTTCCAGGGGGATTGGCTTGATGAGATCGCGCACCGCATCTATGACGCCGGCACTTGGCGTATCTCTAGACTGCTCTCAACACATTGCCGCACGCCTTCGCCGGATACGTTGGTGCAGCTCCAGATGCCGGCAGATAGAAAGAACCCGCTCGCGAAGCCATGGGGCGAACTGAAAAGAGGCCCTACCAAAGGTTCAGGCGGGGGCAACGAGTCAAACGAAAAGTACTGCACCCCAAACAAAAGGCCGGGCGCTTTGCTCGCCGACGGCGCTCTGCACACGATCCAGTTCATATCGCCGGACCTTTTACTGCTGACGTTGCCGAACAGCGTCGTTCTTCAGCCGGTCTCTTTCGAGCAGGGAGGATTTCGCCTCGACGAAGCCTACTGGATTGGGACGAGAAACCGCAAGCATTCTGAGAGATCGCCATATTCCGTCTCCATCGGCGCCCGTGTGGACGCCGGCCCCTTGTTGGCGGCGGCGTCCGATTGGATCCAAACCGAGGCTCTCGCCAGCCCCCGCGTCGATTTAGCAGCGCTCGCCAGCCCTCAACTGTCGAACCTTGCGCCCCAAGCGGAAACGTCGACGGAAAACGCCGGCGTTGAAACGGGCGCTGAAACCAAGAAAGCGGAGACGCCGCCCGTTATATTCGGCGACGTTGAGATCATCGAAGCTCGATTCCAAGATATGCAGCCCTATCCTATGCTGAGGCGGGGGTGGCATTTGCTTCTCATTGTGGCGTCGCCCATGCTTATTTTGGCGACGCTGGCCGGGGTTTATGTGACCCGTTTCGGGCAAGCTATCGTCAACCAGGCCGTTCGCAAGAATGCGGAGCAAGCGGAAAATAATACCGAAATCGCCGCTTCCGAACGGCCGGCGACCATAAAAGACGAGGAGCGAGCGTCGCTCAGGCGGTACTTATCTTGGATGCTCTGGGTTCGGATCGCCGTCGTCATACTTGTCAGCGGCGGGACCTATTATTTATGGCCCAAAGACACTTGCCGCTGGTTCAACATGAGCAATCTTGATCTCTTTTGGGTGGCGTTTCTTTTACTTTTTTCTATCGGCGCTGTTGCGACCCTCATCGCCCGTGGGATGGACGCATTGTTGAGCCGCATAAGCGGTGGTCTAGGGGCGGTTGTTTGGGTTTTTCTAGGGGTCCCCATCCTCTTAGGTGCGGCTCTTAGCTTATATGCAACCGTGTCGGCCCTGGATGCGCCCGGACTTGGGCCCGACGTGTTTATGTTCGAAACCCTCTTTTACCTGTCCTTTCTGTGCATATTGGCGGTTTGGCTACGTAGCCTCGTCGTAAGTCTCATTATCGCGTTGGCGACTTTGCCTTTGACGATGAACGCGGTCGCCGGACTCGTTTCCGACTATGGCATAACGCGTCTGCCCGGCGGGCCCTTTTTGGATGCGATCGCCAGTCTCTACGTTACAATCCTTCTTCTCCTCATCATCATAGTCGCCTTCGACGGTTTAATCAGAACGATCTCCAGCCGTGATTTCATGCAGCGGGTGACGTGGACTGTTTTGGCGGGATCGCTGGCGGTTATTTTGGCTGCTTGGGGTTGGGCTAGTTATGCTGAAGACGTCACGCTTCTAGAATTTTATGCGGATTTCTTATCGGCTTTCGCGCTTTCGGAGCACATATTCTATTGGTGGATTGCTTTCACGCTTGTCCTCGCCGTCATCGTCAGCGGAATAGGCTTTGCGGCGGCCCGGACGTTCTTGGTTCCAACCATGGCAGATGCTGCGCGATATCTTTCCTCCAATCCGAAAGACGTGCGGCTCTCGCGTCAGATACGCGAAACGGGCGTCAAACTGCTCGAAGGGCTCCATAACGGCGGTCAGTATGACCGTGTCATCGTCGTCGCCCACTCGCTAGGCTCCATCATCGGTTTGGACATTATCAGCCAGCTATGGGCGCGCCGTCTCGGCCGAGCGTCTGATGAGCTGCGCCGTAATTATTCAGATATCAACAAAGAAGCGGCGAAGACGTATGATCGCTTGCTCAATCACATCTTGGCTGCGAATGCGGAGCTTGACGAGGCGCTTGAGATCATACGTCAGCGCACGTGGTTTCGCGCCCTTGCGCACCGGGCGCGTCAGCTAAAGGCCCCTTCGACACAGGACGCAAGCGTTGCTCCCAACCCGGGGGGCGAACCACAAGCGCTGGCGCCGCTTTATGATGAGATCAACCGGCTTTGTACCTTATTGGAAGCCTTTAGCAGAGATAAGAACGGCGACGGGCGACTTCGGGCCGCGGCGAAACGGCTGCGAATATCCGGCATGGGCGACATTGGTCACACCGCCTCTGCGTTGGAGAAATATCGCCAGCGTTTTGAGAACCAAGAAACTCTAAAGCGCGGGGGACGACATCAAACCCTCGTGCATGAAAAAATCTCTGCGGCGTTGGACGCCATATCCGATGCAATGGCGTGTTATCGCGAACTGAGGGCGTTACGCCGAAAAGGGGCCCGATCTCTATCACAGCGGGAGGGGGAGGAAGTGAAGCGTCCCGTTTGGCTGATCACTGATTTCGTCACGCTCGGCAGCCCTTTGACCTACGGCGCCTATCTGCTGGGCGAGGACCGCTATCGATCTTATCCCCAAACCATCGACGATCGCTATGACAAGGTGGGCCAGATTGAAGACACAATCCCCATCGTATGGACCAATCTCTTTTTTCAATCGCGCTGGGCCCTGCAGGGCGATATTTTGAGCGGCCCGATTTGGCGCGTATTCGGGCCGGCCATTGCTGACGTGGAGCTGCGGGAGGAAAATCCCAACGGCAAAAAATTCGCCCACAATGAATATTGGAAGCTTGAGGACGATAATTCGGAGCCTGAACACATCCGCGCCCTGCGCGAAGCGCTAGGCCTTGCTAAAGACCGGTGTCAACCGGGCTGGTATTGGGAGATCGGCCGATCTTAGCCGATCTTAAGGTCTGGGCGCTCTAGCGGAGGTTCGTTGTTGAACAGGCGGTTGCCAGACAATCCGCAAACGCCCAAACTTAACCGGGTCGGGATTATCGAGGGCCCAAAACCTTCTCTTTAGAGCAACAACGCCTGAGGCGGGCCGTCAGAGCTGGCTGGGCGAGCGAATAAGCGTGACTTCGAAAGTTCGTTTCGGAAAAACCGGAACACTACCAAAGGTAGTGCTGACCATAGGCTGAGATCGAGGGAGCAGTGCCGTACCAGTTGGCGGCCGCACGACTGTGCTAGGATTGTTTGAACTTTCTGCACTGGTGAAACCATCTCTCCGCTTCCCATCGAGGTTCATCGGAGTAAGTATCCTGTTTGCACCAATTAACAATAAGTCACAATAACAATACTCGGTATGATCAGAATAACGTTAAACAATAAAGACGAAGCGTTATTGTGCCTCATTCGCTATGTTATCGCGCCATTGACGGGCAAATGGCGGCCCATCACACTCTTCTCTTTGAAAGACGGGTCGCGGAGGTTTTCAGAAATCCGGCGATTGTTCGGAGACATCACGCAGCGCGTGCTCACCCTGAACTTAAGGCAGCTTGAAAGCGATGGATATCTCACTCGAAGCGTGATCGAGAGAAAGACGATAGAAGCGCACTATGAGTTGACGGAACGCGGCCTAGAGGCCGTCTCATTTCTCAAACCCACGGTGACGTGAGCTGCGGACATTTACGGCGATGTCAAATCATCGCGAACCAACTTCGACGACCGACACGAATTCAGCTAGCCGTTCAAGTTAGACGATACTCTTCACTCCCAACGAAGTGTGAGCGATACGCTCATGCTGGCTACCAACTGGCGACTATAACATTCTGTGAATAGCGGTGAATGACTGCGATACATTAAGAATGGCTGCGAAGTGAGCCCCAAAACGACAATATTTTCAATTATCTGAGCTTTCCAGTGTGGCTTGCCAAGATTGGGGTTGTGAGTGACCATTTTGGAGCAGATAAGTCATTCTCCGCACTAGGATAAGTGATTGCTTTCGGCGAAACCACGCCATATGAAAACTCAGCCGACAACGTTTGCTCCATTGCTGAAAGCGGAGATCGCCGAGTTCGGGCAAGGTTCGGGCAAGGTGATCGGGCGCTGTTCCGGGCTCATCAGTACCTCTTTCAGTAAGTCATCGATCACCCTCACTGCGTTGGACAGATAAGCGGGATCGAAAGGCGCGTAGATTTCCGTGGTAGATACGTCCGGACGCTTATGACCAAACTGCTCTGCAACTTCCCACGGCGGCGCGCCTTTGGCGCGCAAATGACGGCCAACCTTATGCTGCAGCGAGTAGGGGTTCACAGCGTTGTCAAAACCGCAGTTAGTGCGTTGATGTCGACAGGCGCTGCGGATGGATTTCAGCGGTCGGCCTTTGTAGCTGACGGACTTGGAAGATGAAGGAAGCCATGGGCGCACAACGGGTAGAACAATATCGGTAGAAGCTGGTGTTGGAGCACACATTGAGGTTGTGGCCGCACTTATCTACGGGGATGTCTATGGAGGCCGCCATATGCTCAAACTTAACCAGTGAGCTTACATCCGAAATTGCGGAATGGCGAAGCTCCTAGGCGATGGCGCTGAGCGAAGCCGCGGAAATTCGACACAGTTTTCCAGCGCTTTCTTACTATCTCAGCCTCCAATCTAGGCCGGTCTGATACTTGAGGGCTGTTGCAAGTCACGACGTGAATGGGCCATGCTTGCGGCTGGCGCATTTTTGAATGCTTTGGCTCGAAAGTGATCCAAATAGCGCGGTCGCTGCTTGAGCAAAAATGTACCTTGGCCGAGCCTTGTCCGCGACTGCCAATAGGCGGGCGGTCCAAGAGGCTTCCCAATTTTTGCTAAAAGCCGAGTTTCTGATGCGGCGTTTGGCCATGCGAAGTGGGCATTCAGCCATTTTAGGCTGCATAGAAACCGCTTTTAACCATTATATAATCATAGTAGGAAAATGGAGTCATAGGGACGGCAGTCCTTGCAGACGAGTTAAAACTTCTAGAACACATTCCTGGGGGGGCTGAATGTTTCAATCGATTTTCATCGATGGATTTTGGGCCAAGACCGGCTTGTGCCAACGCCAATCGAATGGTTGTCATTTCCTTAAATTAGGCAAACAGACGCCGGCGGTTTCATCGATCGCCTGCATGCAATAGCCGCATTGTAGTTTTGGTAATTCAAGCAAAGTCACCATTTAAGGCAAAGCGCTATGGTTTATTTTTTTAAGAAATATATTTTTGTTTTGGCGGCTTTAAATTCGTGTCTTGCGATTTTATCACCAGCTTTTGCGCAAGGAGACAACGAAGACATCTTTGTGCCGCCGAGATTGGTACTCGATAAGAATAATTTCGACTATAACATGGGTTTCACTCATGATGTCTCGCTTCTTACGATCGGTGATCCGGCCAATGGCGGTTTAAGCTTTTCAATGAGGCGGTCGCCCCGAAACGGACTGCAAGCGCCCTACCCTGCCGCACAAAATAACCCTGGAGTTCTTTGGGGAGATTTTTGGCGTTTTTCCTCTACTGGTAAAACTAATCACAATGGTGACGTCGATGAGTTCGGTTTTCCGACTGATACCTTCACAGCCTATCTTGGATTTGAGAGTATCACTATTTCGGCTGATGAGGCCTCGATTACGCCGCTTCCGCCGGTTGGGCATTTCGGTCCAGGCGCTGTTTATGGCATTGACCGCATCCAGGGCGCGGGACAAAGAGTTTGGCCTGCAATTGATGAAGAGGGAGAGCTCACCGGGACTTTCATTCATTTCACCACGACGGCGAGTGAAACTGGGTACACGTATGGTGATCCGTTCACAATGTATCATGTGGACGGAAGGAAATTATATTTTGATAATCAAAAGTTGCAGGAAATAGAGTTCCCGAATGGAATTAGGCACACGTACAATTACGCGTCAGGCGGACTCCTCCAATCCATTACAAGCAGCGCTGAGTATATGCTGCACTTCCAATATGTTGGAGGCACCAACAGGCTTGAAAAAGTAACAGGCATTAACACATCGATATATCCATGTGATCCGCTTGCTCTCACCTGTTCTGACAGTCAAGGTGCGAACTGGCCATACGTTAAGCTAGATGTTTTGAATGATTCTACGACTTTAGGAGGCATCCTAATACGGCGTATAGCGTCGGTCGAAAATCGACTAGGGCACAAAACAACATTTCAATATACGCCGTCGTCTGTAAACTCACCGATTTTTTCAACAAACTATAATTTGACGGGCATTCGTTCGCCGCAGGATCCAAGCGTTGATGATTTTTCCCTAGTTGTTTCAAAACCAACTTCGGCGCAGGTAAAGTTCGACGCGACAATTAATGGCCAGTCATGGGTTTATACAGTATTCGATGAAGGGGTTAATGCGGGCGCAGTTACGGGACCAGAGGGATATTCAACTAGTTGGGATGCATTCCAAACCAGTATTCCTTATAGTGTCTATGTTACGGATATTCGCCAAAATGGCCGGGCCTGGACTTGTGATCCGAATTGTGTATTTGGGCAAGACTGGCTACCTGTGCCTAATCCGCCATCCCCCATAACCCACTTGAACAGAAAGCGGTTTATGGCGGTGACGTCGCCAGGAGGTTCGCGCCAGGAGCTTTTTTATGAGCGTGGTCAACTGGCTCAGAAGACCATTTTTCCTGAGCCTGCGTCGGCCGAGGACCTTGCCCAAAAAAGCATCGAACATAAGAGAGAGTTTGTTGATCCCGACTACACCGACAGTATAGCCACGTATGTCAATTGGCGTAATTACAATCTGCCCAATAAGTATACAAATCCCCTGCAACGCGTTTCAGACTTCGATTTCAATGAATTACATGGAGGGTTGGAGAGTAGTAAATCTCCTGCGCCGAGCTTGGGGGCCTATGCGTCGATCCGCCCTGAGGTTCGTACAGCTTACGCGAACATCGGCGGCGGCATCGTTATGCCAACAGAGCAATCTGCTTGCGCAATATCTGCGTCATGTGACGGTCAGGCGACCGAAACACTGACGACCTTTGCGTACAGCGCACAGAATAAACAATTAGAAACCGAAACGGTTAGCGCCGGCGATGGAAGCAAATCTAGAACTACGCGCTACACCTATACTCCATTGGGCGATATTGCGACGATTGACGGCCCGCTACAGGGCGCTGGCGACACCACGTATCGCTTCTATGACGATATTCGCCGGTTAGTTGCTGAAGTTGCGCCCGACCCGGACGGGGCCGGTCCTGAACTGCATCAAGTTGTCCGCTATACATACAATGCAGACGGCAACATTACGGTTGAAGACCGCGGCCGCGTAGCAACGCCGTCAAACTGGAACGCGTTGACGCTCTCCAGCCAAACCAAATTCTACTACGATCCTTATGGTCGAAAGATCCGAGACGAGATCATCAAAATCGGCGGCGCTGAAAATGGTCAGATCGGCGCGTTGACTCAATACAATTACGATGGACGGGGACGGATTAAATGTGTCGCCAATCGTATGAATCCGGACGCCTTTAACACGCCGCCGAGCGACGCTTGCACATTAGGACCTGAGGGCGCATTCGGCCCGGATCGGATCACCAAAACCGAATACACAGTTCATAGTGAAATCGAAAAAGTTATTCGCGCCCTGGGAACGCCCTTACAGCAGGACTACCAGACCTACACATATTACGCTGATGGGATGATGGAATCCGTCACCGATGCGAACGGCAATAAAACCACTTACGAGTATGATGGCTTCAACCGCCTGAGCAAAACGCGCTTCCCAAGCAAAACGACGCCGGGCTCGTCGAGCACGACGGATTATGAAGCCTATACCTACGACGCCGCGGGCAATCGCAAAACGCTGCGCAAACGCGACGGGCGGACAATCGCTTACGACTACGACAATCTGAACAGGCTGACGCGCAAGGATGTCCCCGCACCGGATCGAGACGTCTATTACGATTACGATCTTCGCGACCTAGAGATCAGCGCTTTGTTCGATAGCGCGTCGGGCCCAGGCCTACGCCATAGCTACGACGCCCTGGGCCAGTTGACGGTGGCGACGAGCGATCTCACCTCCACAACTTTGTCCTACCTCTATGACGCCGCGGGCAACAGAACGCGCGTCACCCACCCCGACGGAAATTACTTCACCTATGATGTCGACGCGCTAAGCCGGCCGACTTTCATCCGCGAGAACGGTAGCGCTTGGCTCAACCAATTCACCTATGACGCCAGCGCGCGGCTAAGTTCGGTGCTTCACAATAACCGGTTGGACTGGTCGGTCGGCTATGATGATCTCTCCCGCGTCGGCTCTTTGGCGATTGACGCCGTCGCCGGAAGTTCCGCCGATGTGACGGAGACGTTCAACTTCAACCCGGTCAGCCAACTCACGCTCGTCTCACGCACCAATTCGGCCTATTCGCAATTGCCCAGCGGCGCGCAGGATGGGGCCTATGTCGCCAACGGCCTCAACCAATATACCAGCGTCGACGGCTCCGCGTTCAGCTATGATGGCAATGGCAATCTGACATCGGATGGAAGCACGGTCTACGCCTACGACGTTGAGAACCGGCTTGTGTCGATGACGCCCCCGGGCGGCGGCGCGGTGGCGCTGAAATACGATCCCTATGGCCGCCTATACGAGGTGACGGGGGCGGCGGCGACGCGGTTCGTCTATGACGGCGATGCGATGATCCAGGAGCTGGACGGGGCGAACGCCCTCCTGCGCCGCTATGTACACGGAAACGGGGTGGACGAACCGTTGGTCTGGTATGAGGGCGCGGGTCTGGCGGACGCCGATCGCAAACACTTCGCGCGAGACCGGCAAGGCTCGATCGTCGCCGTGGCCGAATCCGCAACCACCGCACCGGACATCAACGCTTATACGCCCTTTGGCGTTCCAGACACGTCCAATATGGGCCGCTTCTCCTATACCGGCCAGATGGTCGTGCCGGAGATCGACCTGCTTTACTACAAAGCGCGGATCTATTCCCCGCAACTCGGCCGCTTCCTGCAGACCGACCCCATCGGGTATGAGGACCAGCAGAACCTATACGCCTATGTCGCGAACGATCCGATGAATGCGACGGATCCGGATGGGCGGCAAATGGTCGAAACGAATGAAGGTGTAATTCGGGCAGTAGTTATTCCACAAAAGACACGAGATAAGCTGGCTCGACGTCACTTTTCAGGATCAACCACTACTGGAAATAACTTCACTTCTGCTCTCAGCAACGACCGAAACATTGAGCTTTTAGTTTCAGCGGTAATGGAAGACGCTCGGCAGGCCGGTACAGTTTTCACAGAGACTATGGCGGATGGAACGCAAAGGACGATCCACGAAGGTGCCCGCGTTGGACCGATAGCACAAATGTTTACGTCCGTAGGCGAAAATGGAGAAGATTTTGCGAGAGTTGTGACGCAAGATGCAAGCACATTAAGCGATCCGACGATGCTAGCTCAAGTCGCCCAAGAAATGGCCGATCCGGCTATGGTTGCATCGATAGCTGGTATACAGGCAGCGCAAGTAGCTAGTGGAGGTGAGCCCTTCAAGGTTGAAGTAGACGCGGTCATTACGGCTCATCCTATTGCTGATGAAGATAGGCAAAATCAATGACAAATATTGATATTTCGGTGCATTTTTTGGATGAAGAAGAACAAAGAGAAGCCACCCAAAATCCAAAAGTACGCAAGCTTCTCAAGGCCAATGCTAAGCGAACAACTTGTGTAGAAAATTTCTTTGTGAATTCTATAGCGCTCGTAAATTTGTCTTTAAAAGATGAGAGTTATCAGTTCGAATTACATCTAACTGAGTGGTTAAAAATTTACACTATCGGCCTGAGAATAGTAAAGATAAATCGACCATTTGACCTTAAATTGCACATGCTAGTATCAGGAGAAAACTTCGAAATCTCTTATCGGCGTGGCCGCGTTAAATTTACTGTTTATGATAAAGATGGGAGCAGTTTGGAGCTAATGTTAAGCCCCGATCAAAGCTATTATTTGCATGAACAACTTAGAAACTACCTATTTGAAATGGTAGAAGTTTGCAACGTTATGAACGCTTCACTTGAGGATAGAGCTGACTATTATATTTAACCATTTTTGGAGGGCTAGATAAAAGGGATTAGCGCCCCCGGGGTCTGATACCTTGTCTTCGCATCGTTTTAGAGGTGACCCGCCCTCTATAGCGCAGCCACTTTCTGAGCAACTTTTTGTGGTGTGGTTTGGAAGGGCGATTTGGTTTTTGGCGCAGGCGTTCGGTAGTCGGCTAAAATTCTAAGAGTTGCCGGATCGACATCTTGAAGCTGGTGATTCCAGTCTGCGAGATCGTCAAAAAGTGAGTTTGAAACATCGACGCTCGGGCGCGCCACGTTTACACAATACCACTCCTCGTATGGGCTAAGCCGCCTAACGCCTTGGACACCGCTTGGTCATCAATAACGGTTGAGCGGATTGGCCGAGACTGGACAGCCGGGAAAACGCAGATGATCCGCTGACAATCGCCGAATTTGGACGCTCGAGGATTTCCTGTCGAAGGTCTGGAATGCGGGTAGGCCCCTATAACATCAGACTAATTCAACTGGACTCTCATGGCTTCGATTCCATAGAGCCCTTGGTTATTTCCATAGTGCGGCGACTCAACTTCAATCGTTTCGACTTGCTCTATGAGAGCCTCAAGCATGACCTCCATCTCCAAGCGCGCCAAATACATGCCGGCGCAAAGGTGATCGCCATGCCCCCAACCAAGATTGTCGCGTGGGTTTCTGTCGACCTTGAATAAATCAGGATCGTCATAGTGCCGCTCATCCCGATTAGCAGCACCGTAAAATATCACCACACGTTCGCCTTGCGGGATGAAAACGCCGCCTTCTCGATATTCGCCTTTGGCGAATCGGGTGAAACCGCGCACCGTTGCGCTATGCCTCACACCTTCATAAACAGCGCTTGAAATTAAGCTTGGGTCCGCTTTTAATTTTTCCCACTGATCCGGATTGGCGCCGAGATTGTAAATTAAGTTTGCTTTGGCGAAGATGGTTGTGTCCAGCGAAGGCAGTACATAGGTCGCAAGCGCGCCCCGGGCTTCGAAAATATCTAATTCGCCGCGCTCGGACGCTTTGAACAAATCATCGGCCCAGCTCCCTTCCTTCATGCTATCGGGCTGCACGTTCGCGAGAAACTCGTTAATCTCTTTCAATGTCTCCAAATCTTGTTCGAGATTTTCCAAATTTGGACCCAAGAGATTGAAGTTGGAGGAGGCCCAACGCAGCATGTTCTTGCGTCCATCTTCGGGAATTCCGACGAGATGAGAGATCACGGAAACCGGCAGAAATTGCGCAAGCGAGTTAACCCCTTCAAACCATCCCGACCCGACTAAAGACTCGGTGTGTGTACTGATAAGTTCTTTCAATTGTGGACGATATTTCTCAATCGGTTTGGGGCCGATCGACCTCAAAAGGGGGCGCTTCATTTTCGAATGGGCGACGCCGTCGCTGACAATGATGTTTTTCGGCCGTCCTTCGAGATTGTTTATGAATGGGTTCAACCCGATACCTTCGGTTGAAACCAACCTATCTGATGATCGCAGCGCCTGCTTTACTTCGTCATACCGTCCGATTGCGTACATTCCGATCCTAGAGAGAAATGCAACAGGACCAAGATCGCGAAGCTGACGGTAAAAGGGAAACGGATCTTTCAGCGCAGAAACGGAGAACATATCTTCCTCGAAAATCGGCACGTCATTAGGGACATTCTCTTGCATGTCTTATCTCCCACATTTTTGATTTAGCTGTTTAAGGTGCCGTTCTCTTTCACTTTGACCTGACACCGGCCAACAATTTCCAGAGCCTCAGATCTCGGCAAACCTGCGGCCTGTAAAATGCTCGCCGTTAGCTCTGCGCTTTGCGACACGCCTAATCTTCCCTCCAAGCATCCGCGAATGAAGGCGGTTGTGCTGCCGGTCCCGAGGGTGAACCAAAGCTCAGGGTCGCTAATTTGAAAACGACCCTCTCGCATACCCGCGTCAATTGCAGCGCGCACGCGCGGATCGATATGCGCTTTCAGAATAGGTTCGCTTTTGACATTGTTGACGATGAACCATCCAAGCTGAGGGTCTTCGACGGCGCGGACAATAAAGAGCTGAATACTCCAGGCGGCAAACTCCGCGATGTCGTCGAATTGCTTCCGCCCCGATGCAAATGACTTGCCTACATCATTGATGAGATCTTCAAGTGTACTGACAAACAGCGCATCCATCGATTCAAAATGGTTGTAAAAACTGCCCCGACTAACTTTTGCGCACTGAGTAATTTGATCGATCGTCACCGCCTCAGAAGGGGTGTTCGCCATCACAGTCTTGGCGGCGCTCACTAACTTATGTCGAGTTTTGTCCCGCCGCTGACGGCGCCCGTCTGATAAGGCTGTTCTAGGCATGTTTCTGTGTATTTCCTGGTCGTTGGAGCAGCGCCCATCTGGCGTCGCCATACACCTAATAATAAATTTGATGTTTTTGTCAAATTGTTTTGGCGTTAATGTTGCGCCGCCGTTGACAGTAGGCGCTGAATGACCGCTTTGCGCCAAAAACGCCTGTCGGTCCGCCACCAGCTTGGCGCATCCCAGTTTTTCAACGCGCCTTTCAAACGCCTTAGCGACCGAAATGGTGGATGCGTCGACGATCCGGTCCAGCAGCTTCTCTCTCTCCCGGTCAATCTGTTTGATCGAGTGCTTTATGCGCCGCGCCGTTTCCTCACGCTGGGACAATCGCCGGGACCATTCATCCTGGAACATGGCGCTTGAGACATCGAGTAAGGCGGGGGAGGGGCGCAGGGTTTTGATGAGCGCCTTGAAATCCGATTCAAGCATTCGCGTGTCAGCGTGGTGGCCACGGATGGCCTTTGACGGCGCTGCGGCGCGTCCTCCGCCGACACGGACGCTAAGAGCAACCGGCTTTTGTGTCGACTTGCGCGGTAAAATGCTCAGGTATCACGCGGCCTGGCTCTGTCGCACTTCGGCTTCGCGACAATCTCTTCCGGGCTATAATTCCTGCGACCCATATCCATGCGCCTTCTGATGAGCCGGCACTAACTCAACAAACGGACCACTTTCTCGGGATCAGACCAATGGGAGAAGCTTGGCGCGGCGGGGCGTCATTGTGCCGATCTCCCCGCCGACCGGACTTATCGCACGCTAACGGATCGAGTAGCAGACCGTTTCAATGAGCGGGATGCAGGAATGCTGGCGCACATAGAGGCGGCCGCCATGAGATTTCTGCAGCATTCTCGGCACTTGGATGTAATCGTCGAATGTGTGGTAAATACAGGCGCTGACCGCACCAAAACGTTCCGACATTGCGCCTTCCGCTCCGGCGAGCGCTTGCTGCTCGCTCCCCTCGACATCGAGCGACAAGCTGTTGACGTCGTCGGCTAGGGGCAGATCGTCTATCGCGGCAGTCTTCACATCATAGGTGTCGCCGAATTCGTCCGGCAGGCTGACGGAGGCGGCGAGGCCGCCATGCACCGCGTCGTCATTGAATTTGATCGCCTCGCCGCTTTTCGACCAAAGCACGGCGTTGGTGAGCGCAATGTTCGGTGCGGTTTTGAACTTGTCTTTCAAAAAGGCGAACATGCGCTTGCTGGGTTCAACGCCGTGAAGCTGGATCGCATCGATTTGCGCCAGCTTGGCCGCGCGGTCGAAATGTTTGCCGTTGAACAGTCCTGCGTAGAGCCAACCGCCCTCCAGCGCAGGGATCAGATCGTTGTTGAAATAAGGCGATCCGCTGGCTTGCAGCGCGCGGTCGAACATGACGCCGCGAACAAGGTCGTAGAGCCGGTCCGCGTAAGTCTGCTTCGACAGATCATCGCTGAACAAGGAGAGATTGTCGGCGATATCGTCGGCCTGGTCTGCAATAAACACGGCCGCCTCAATGCTGCGGCGGTGAATGATGGTGTAATAGAAGAGCTCGCGCGGGACGATATCGCCATAAAGCTCGTTAAGGCCAGGGCTGACGACAAGGGTGAGATCGTCGGGGAGGTGTTTCCAAACGTCTTCGATCGACAGAACAGGCAGGCCGGCGAACATTTCTTCTTCGACGGTTCGCCGCGTGTCGAAAATACCGATAATGTTGGGGTCGCCGATCCGCCTCAGCGTGTCGACAATGCCGGCGCTGTTGGGTCCGGCGCCCCAGAGCGCAATCTTCTTGGTCGGATCGTTCAGCGTGTCGAGCACGCGGGCGGCTTCAGCCTTGAGGGCGTCAATGGTCGTCATGTGATATCTCCAACGCGGCGTTGCGCTCGAACGCGGCGAAATCCTCTAAACAGCGGTCGTAATCGCCAAGGGTGAAAGGCCAATTTTGGACGCAATGCCCGGCTGCGTTGCGATACCAGGATTTGACGCCGTCGCGGCCCCATGTGCGGCGTGCATTGCCGGCGTCGACAAGGGCTTGATAGGCGTCGCCATATTCCTTGGCGAGGGCTTCGATCTTCGGCGTCTCGCCTTTAAGACGCGCCGCGCATGCGGCGCTGATCGTTTCGGCCTGGCGCTCTAAGAACCATAAGATGTTGCCGTTCACGACACCGTTGGAGTTTGGACCGTACATAAAGTACACGCCGCTCCAGCCTGGAACGCTGACGCCGCCATAGGCCCAGGGCTTGTCGCCCCAATAGGCGCTCAACGCGCCTTGGGCGTGGTCGACGACGTCGCAGCCGCCGGTGAAATCATCCGTGACATAGCCGGTGCATAGGATGAGCTTGTCGGCTTCGCGCTCTGTCGTTTCGGAGACGATAAGATCGCCGCGAATGGAGCGCACGCGCTCTTCGATCAGTTGAACGTTGTCGCGCGTCAACAAAGCGCCCCAGGACCCGTCATCGACTAGGACGCGTTTTTGGCCGGGCAGATCGTCGGGTAGATAATCCTCAAGCCCCATCGCCTTCAATCCGGCGGCTAGATTGTCTTTAAATGCGAGCGCAGTCGATGTGGGTTCGCCCGAGGCGTCGGTCTCAACGCCGTGTAAATTCCCGAGATCTGAGGGAATGAATGCTTCTAGTCGGAAGAAGGCGTAGATAAACGGCGTTCGCGTGAGGCAAATATGCGTCAGATCGCGGACCGGCTGCCGGTAATGGGGGACGCGGTAGAACCAATTCCGACTGGGCGCGTAAATGTCGAGCTGCGCGACATGCGGCGCGATCTCGATCGCAAGCTGGATTGCGCTGGCCGCGCCGCCGACAATGGCGACGCGATCATCGGCGCTTAAGTCCATTCGCGGCCAGTCGCCGGAGTGGGCGGCTTGGCCGGAGAAGGTGTCGAGCCCCTCAATATTGGGCGTGAGCGGTTTGGAGAGCTGTCCTGTGGCGAACACGACGTTTGCAGCGTTTAGCTCATAAGTTGAACCATCCTTGCGGGTGATCGAGCATGTCCATGCCGCGCCTGCGTCTCTCCGCTCGCAGCGGACGACACGCTCGCCGAAGCGGGTGACGTGCTCCAAATCGTGTTTGCGGGCGATGGTGTTGAAGTAGTCCAGAAGAACGTCGCCCGGCGCGTAGATCTCATTGCCAACGGTGACGCCGGCGGTCGCGAAGGAATAAAGCGAGCTTGCCACATCCACGCGGGCGCCGGGATAGCTCGAGGACCGCCAACAGCCGCCAAACCCCTCGCCGGCGTCTATGATGAGGAAGGGGACGCCGTCCTTTTGCAGTTGCAGCGCCATCGACATACCGCCAAACCCCGCGCCAATAATGAGGACAGGCGTCGTCTCCTCTGCACTAGTATGAGCGGCTGGTTCCTTGGCTGGGATTTCGGTCTCGCCGTATAGGCCGGCGCGCTGCGTAAACTCGAACGCTTTATAAGCTTCGCGGCGGATGACGTCGCGATTGCGGCTTGTCCAACGCGTATCAGTGCGCTCAAGCAGATCCAAGGTTTGCGCGAACGCCGCTTTAACGTGCTCCAGCGGGATATCGTCGAAATCCGCCCGGTCACCGATATGAGGCGAGAGATCGAAATTAGGATCGGCGCGATTGCTCAAAAGCGCCTCGGCTTCTGGGGGCGTCAACGTCTGTCTGCAAAGCCCTGCGAAAACGCACCAATCCAGCAGCGTTTGTTGCGCTAACTGTCCGCGATCTTTAGCGGCGGCGAGGTCGCGCAGCGCGGCGATGTGGGGGCGTTCAAGACTCATGGCCGCCTTCGCCTTTGTCGAGATGCTCTACCCATTCCGCGTGGGAGATCGCGCCGAGTTTTGCGACAGCGGCCTGGTCCTCGTCGCTCAAAAAGGGGCCCAAAAACTCCAAGCGTTTCCAGAGTGGAAAGCGAGTGTCGTAATTGCGCGTGCGCTTGGCTAGGATTTGGTCTTTAAAGCGCGGACAATTGTCCCACGCGAATTCTATGTCGAAGCGCACCGGCCAGAGATCATGCGTCTCGCCAATCTTGTCGATCCGCGCATAGCCGCGCAGCCTCAGCTTTTCGCCGGTTTCATCATTCATGAAATACATGCAAGCTTTGTTGGCGCCTTGGTTTTCCAGAAGATTGCCGAGCGTAAGGCACATGCCATTGCCGCGCTCGAGGTGGAAAACCAGGCGCGTCGGCGTCTCGAATGCTACAAACCCGACCGATCCGGCTTTGATCGACGCGGCGGGGAATCCGAATGCATCCACGGTCGACAAAACGAACCAGGACGCTTTTTCGATCAATGCTGTTTGGCGATCATTTAAGTGCGGCCGGACGTTGAATTTCAGCGCGGCTTCGGCGAGGCCGGTTTCGCCGACTAGGGCTTGCGCGCGCTCTTGCGCCGGCGTGTAGAATTCTGGCGTTGGAGAGGACGTTTCCGACATCAGACCCGCCTCAAGCCGCATCGCGCTGGTCTATTGTGCGGTCTGCGAAGACCCGCCGGGTTGCTTCGCTATGGCGAAGAATGCATCGGATCGCCGCGTCGCCATTGTTGTAGCTCTCAAGCTGGCGAGCGGACCGGGCGCGATAATCGGCTTGCAGGTCCGGATTACGCGCCATGTCTGTGGCGAGCGCTTCTAGGTCTTCAAGCGTTTTAACGGCGGCGTCCTGGCGGATGGTCATCTGCACGTCGCAATCGTCGAGCGTGAGAATGGGGAGGTTTTCCGCCACCGCCATATAGGCCCCATTGCCGCCGCCTTGGCGCGGTGGATTGAGGAAGGCGTCGCAAGTTGCGAGCACGGCGCGCAAATCTGCCGCGAAGGGGAGGAGACGCAATTGGCCGAGTTGCGCGGCCAAGTTCGGCGTCAAATCGAGCTTATTCGTACCGACAATGAGCGCGCAGGTTTTATCATTCGCGCCAAGTATCCGCGCGAGCGCGTCTTGGAAACTTGGCGACAGCTCATGAGCGATGCGCGTGCCGACTAAGGCGTAGACGTAAGCGTCGTCGGGTAGCTTCAGCTCTGCGCGGCTGATCTCCGCCATTTTCGGCGGCAAAGTGTCGATGTCGAAATCCTGTTTAATGCGAACAGGCGCTGCGCGCTTGAGCTTTTTATGGTCGAGCTTGTCGTCGGGACGCGTTTCGGAGCGGTAGAAGCTGGCGTGCGCTGCGCATATCGGTTCGCTTTGCGTCAGCGGCCAGCACAGGACGGGATACGCGCCTGCAACGAGATCTGAGAAGAGATTGCAGTCGCCGAGCGCGAAAACGATGTCCGGATCAAAATCTGCAATGGCGTCGACGCCGGCCTGCAATTTATCGAGGGTCAGATCGCCGGCGCCGAGGTTTAGGATTTCGACATCTTGGTCTTTGTGTGTCCGCATTTCGCGTCCAGGTCGTCCGACGGAGTTTCCAACGAAGGCGGGTTGGAAGGTTGAGGACGCCCGCGCAGGCAGCGTTTCGGCGTTGAGGATTAAAGGCTCCGCTAAGCCGGTCCGAATG
>JBCCMB010000027.1:0-25127 GCA_039026555.1 Pseudomonadota bacterium | reverse complement strand
TTTGCAATGGCCTCGGCCCAGCCGAAATAGCGCCGGCCGCCGCGTGCTGTTTGAGCAAGCGCATCTTTGCTAATGCGCCTTTCCGCAAATTTTTCCGGAAGCCACGGCGCGGGTCGACCCAACGCCATCTGCGCGGCCAATACGGCCATGGGAAGCGCGACGATTTGCGGTACGATGTACAAAAACGGGATGCAGCAGGGCAGCGCCAAAACAAACAACGCCGCCCCGAACGCGCGATCGCCCAGCATGGACGTCAAATCGCGCAAGGACACCCCGTCTTGGGGCGCGTCCAAAGCGATTTGCTCAACGCTCTCGATCAAACTGGGTTTCGAAGCGTCGCGCGCCATACTCGCCATCGCCGTCATGCCAAGCTCTCCTCTAGCGACATCCCCGATGCGTGGAAAGCATTGCGGGCGTTTTGATTGCGTTTTGAGCGTGTCTTTCAAGAAGGGCGCCGCCAGCATAACCCGTTGCGCATCATCAATAGAACGCGATGGTTGCAGGAAGCGGCAGCCTGGTCTTGGAGGCTGATGCGGACGACTTCCAACGCGCATAGATTAGAAAGCGAGAAGGTTTCGATGCCTTTCGACGCCCATGGCGCTGACATCTCGGCAAGGACGTAAACACGCGCGGCCGACGCCGAATGAGAGGTCGTTGACTCTCGGGACGATCTTTAATCCTCTAACGATGAAACGGTTACGTCTTCGGGATAGGCCCTTTTTGATGCGATTCGGCCACAGGTGCGACGCCGAAGACGTAACACCAATCAGTTCGAGAGACCTGCGCGTTATCTACGCGCTCGAGCTATCAATACACCAGCATCGACCAGTGGCAGCTGGATTAAACGGTTATCGCTGGGGCATGGTCTGAAACGACGACGCTCCTCCGAAAATTACTCTTGAGGCAGATACGTCGTTTGAACAACCTGACGTGTGAGGTTTAGGGTCTAGCTTGTTTCTATGATTCTGCAGGTAACCATACCCAGTTAAGCTTGACCGGCGGCAAGACGCCTTCCTGCGTTGGCACCTCGATAGGCGTAGAAAAAGTGGAGCTGGATGCTGGCGCCGTCAACCAGGCCGGACTGCCGACCGTCACCCTGACGAATGGTATTGCGATCTCCAGCGGCGATATGTTCAAACTAACTGGAACAAATATCAAAACGGAGTGGGCGCGCATTAATTTTGTTGAATTCACGCCTCAACAATAAGGCGTGTTTTGCTGTCTAAGTCGCCGCCCCACAGTTTAATCATACAGGCTAACTCTTCGATCGCCGTCATCGGTGCCGAAAACGACATTGTCGGCGTTTATCTCTTTGACGGATCCGAAACTCGTTTCATCGCCTGGGACAACCTCAATCGGCGGTGAACTGCCAAACTGAATAAATGCAGCAATTTGGCCATCTCTTTCCATCCGACCAAGTAGCTTTGGAGGCGACTCTATTGGTTGTGGTGCGGTCGCCGCCGGAGATCGGGTAAATCGCCGTCTTCCAGGATCGAATGGAGATTTAAGCAGTAGATCTCCTGCTTGTGGTTTAGGCGAATCGATCTGCAATGCGGGTTGACGCGTCACTCGGACATCCGTCTCAACCGCGTCGTCTATTTGGATTGTGGTATAGAAATGCGTCCAAATCGCACTATCCCAGTTCAAATGATGAGCGAACAAGGCGATGCAGGTCGCTACAAACGCCAAAAAACCGCAAAATGCGACGTTCCACCTAGAGAACATCTTTGCGACTATCATCTATGCTGTACGAACTTATCTGCAGCCGCACATTCAGGTTGAGATCGGGACGCGATCCAGCGCCGGCCTTGATGTCTACCCGTTCGACAAAAATTGCAGGTCGAACTGTACCAAGCTTTTCAACCATATTGACCCAATGCTGTAGGTCTCCACTCAGCTCAAGGTCTACC
The DNA here is from genome assembly GCA_039026555.1 of Pseudomonadota bacterium. GTDB lineage: Bacteria > Pseudomonadota > Alphaproteobacteria > Caulobacterales > Hyphomonadaceae > JBCCMB01. The sequence goes on along the minus strand of JBCCMB010000027.1, from coordinate 23,217 downwards.
GATGTTCGCTTTATGTTGGTTTCAAGCGTCTCAACCTCTCTAGGGTCGAGACGACGAAGAGTTAAGCCTGATTCGCGCGCCGCATCTGCTATCTTCTGCTGCACCTCTCTTGCATAGGCGTCAGGGCTAACATTGGTCGCGACAAACTCGCTGGTGTCCATCACGATGATCTCATGCGTTCGTCCAGACGCCGCCTCAAAGGCGGAAATTTGGTCCGATGTAAATTCCAGCTCGTCCAGAACTAAGATGAAGGGCAAAGCAGCTTGGTACAAAACGCCGCCTGCAATGAACGCAATTCCCAACAATAGCGCCGCCCAATGAATCCTTTTCTGAACCGTAGAGATCCTCATGACGTGGCGCTTCCAAGGGTTAGTTCAATTTCGAATCTCTGACGTACATCGCCTGAAGTCTCTAATGGTTTGGAGAAGCGCGCACTATCAACGCCAGGCGCACGGGCGAGCGAAGAGAGCGTTTCAAATGGGTCTGACGACAGTCCGGATACTACAATTACACCCGGCCGCCACGTCATCTGGGTCCAGTAGGTGTGACTCGGTGTTGCTTTAGACAGTTCAGATTGAATTGTAAGTATTGAAGTTGGCAGGCTTTCTGGCAGGTCGTGACGTTCCAACGTTTCCCAAACGCCAACCTCCTGTTTTGCGGTTGTAATCGAGACTGCTTTGTCTCTTACCGTATGCATGTAGGCGCGCGCGTCGTCTAGTTTCGCCGTGAGACTGCTTAGTGCAGCGGCGTATACGTAAATGACGGCACAGATTGAAATGGCGACAAAACCGGCTGCTACGCTTTTGCGCCGATTCGCAATCCGACTTCCCTGGGGCGTCAAAACACGCCAGTCTGGGCTTAGATTGAGATTATGATCAATCTTGCCCATCTTGGACAACTCGCTTGTCTTAAGCGCCGCCACTTCGACCGTATGTCCATTTTCTATCGTTCGGGCATAAAGGGTCAACAAATCCTGGGGCAGGGGAATTAGTCCCGGGATTGCAATCTCTGTTGCGCGTTTCCTATCTTTCCGGCTGAGATTTTCCGTTTTGAACCTTGTAACAAAACAGGTAGCTTGTACTTCAGGTCGATGTTGGCGTGCCTTCGTGGGATTTTTTGAGTGTAAGCTTCCTAGCCAAATAGCAAACTGGCCGGTAAGCTTAGACAACAAGTTCTTGTCTGTCCAAATAATTTTGGTCATCGACAACGACGCCCCACAGTATCGAACAAGCAGCCTTCGTCGGAAGTTGAACGTCCGGCCGCAATTTTAAGATCGTAGCTGTCTAGCCTAATCGTTTGATTTGTTTTCAATTCATCATTCGATGTAACATCAGTATAGATTTTTGATCGATATTCGGCCAACAAATCCGACGTTTCTACGAGATCGATGTACGCATTTTTGAAGCTTGAAAGAAACTGAAATGTCAGTTCTGAAATTTGTAAAGATGATAGCGACAGAACGAAAAGCGCCACAATGGCTTCACTAAGCGTGAAGCCACTTTCGTTACTCGTACTCTGATTTGTATTTATATACTTGAAGCGTGACTTCTCTGTCTTTTCCGCTGCTTGACCACATCGTAGTGCAAACATGGTTTTCAAGCAGGCCAGATCCAACATCTCCTCCTAGGTCTTCCGACCAGAATGTCACCATATAGTTGTTGTTAGACAACGGGAAGGCTTGTGTTGTCGCCGGAGAGCGCGCCTCGATACAAGCCTTCGTTAGAACCAAAGCTTGTGTTGTTTCTTTGGCGAGCCGGGCGGCGTTCCGGTTAGTCTGAAAAGCGCTGAGCAATGAAACGCCAACGACAGACATGATCATAAGGCTCGTTAGGACATCGGTCAGAAAGAAACCTCTTTCGTGATCGCCCATGGATCTAAACCGCCGCATCGCCCAAAGCCGATAAGCTTGCGAGAAGAGTGATCATTAGCCAGGCGACGACTGCGCCAATACTCACGATTAGCAAAGGACCAAGCACCGAGGACATGCGTTCCAGATTGCGTAGCGCGCGTCGAATTAGATAGTCGCCGGTGCGAGACATCGTTTTCGGCACTGTTCCTGACGCTTCGCCGATCTCGATTGCCCGAACGATGTCGATCGGCATTGACTTTTCTCGTGCGAAACCGTCGCTAAGCGTCGCGCCGTCGCGTATCGCCATGGCGGTCCGCCTGAAAGTATCTGCAGCCGGTCCATTAGAAAGATCTGCGCTGAGCCGCAGAGCTTGCTCTGTCGGCCAACCGGCCTCGAGCAACGCGCCATAAGCGAGCGCCAAAGGACCGAAATCCAGATCTTCCGATATTGGCTTAATCACCGGAAGCGCTGTAAAGCGTCGCGAAACGAATGATCTCGTCGCGCTGTTTTTGACAGCGGCGTATACGACGCCGACCAGACACGCCAGCGCCAACAACGAAAGCCGCGCGTGCGATTGCACCCAATTTCCTACAACCGCGGAAGCTGAGATTACAACAGGTGCTTCGCCATCTTCAAAAAGCGGCGCAATCGCTGGCGTTACGTAGATGACCAAAAAAGAGAGCGCCAAAATGGAAACAACCGATAGAAATATTGGGTAGGCGAGCGCTGATCGAATTTGGCTAAGCGCCTTCGCTCTTTGGGTTAGGAAGTCCGACGCGATCTGCAACATCGATTCATAACGTCCGCCGAGTTCGGCGGCGCGGAGGAAGCGCCCAAGCAACTGGGCGCTGTTCGATTTGCTTTGCAAGAGGACTTGCGACGCTTCGCCCCCAAGTTCCATTTGAAGTTTCAAGTCGCGTGCAAGGGACAAGCGTGAGCCGCCATGATTGCTGTCGGCAAGTGCAGAGAGCGCCCGCGGCAGCGACACTCCCGTCGCTATCATCGATCGTAAATCTGATGAGAATTCAGAGAGCGCATTATCAGACAAATTCGAGTTTATTTCCAGCTTCAAACGTTCTTTGCCGACGTCCATTTTAACTAAGTCAATAACGGTGTCGCCGCGTTGTCGGAGTAGGTCGAACGCATGTTCTTTGTCGGTAGCGTCAATCCTACCCGAAAGTGTCATGCCCTTTTCGCTGATGACCTTATATTTGAAACTAGAGCCCATTTTATTTCTTTGCGATCGCAATAATTTCTTTGACTGTCGTGAGACCGACGCCGGCCTTTTCAAGACCGTCGCGCAATAGCGCGTCCGCGTCTTCTCCAATGATTTCGGCGATCACAATCCTGCCGGAGAAGCCGGAATTCATGCAGTTTTCGCATCCTTCGGACCGCGGCAGAAGTCTTGGAGCCCGAAGGCCGACGCGCTCAAACAAGGCGGTTTCTTCGAGCGATGGAGGGGATTTTGAATGACATTCTGAGCACAAGCGCCGAACCAAACGTTGTGAGATCCCGGTACGCAGAGCGGCCTCGAGTTGAAGTCGATCGACGCCCATATCGATAAGCCGAGCATCAATTCTATCAGCGTCTATCGCGTGAACCGACGCAACGACGAGATGGCCTGTTAGCGCGGCTTGGACGGCGATTTGAGCTGTCTCGCGATCGCGAATTTCTCCAACGGATATGACGTCGGGATCGTGCCTCAAAAAAGAACGTAGCGCGACCGGAAATGTAAAACCTGACGTCTCGTTCGCCTGAACCTGAGTGACATGTTCGAACTGATACTCAATTGGATCTTCGACGGAGACGATTTTTAGATTCGAAGTTCTTAGCAGTTGAAGGCAGGCGTAAAGCGACGTTGTTTTGCCAGACCCGGTTGGCCCCGCAAACAAGATTAATCCATCTTTTGCGCGTATCAGGTTTTCCAACTCGCTGCAGTGGCGTTGGCTGAATCCAAGTCCCGTGAGCGTAAGAAGGTTATCAGGCCGATCAAGCAAACGAAGAACGGCGCTTTCACCTACGGCGGTTGGCACAATGGAAACGCGTACGTCGATTTGCCGGCCTTCTACAACAATTGTACTTCTTCCGTCCTGCGGCAATCGTCTCTCACCGAGGTCCAAATCGGCGATTACCTTAATGCGTGCGATAAGGGCGCTCGCGGCTTCTGCGGATTCTTGCGCCACAAGCGTGAGTTCGCCATCTCGTCGAAACCGAACATCCACACCATTTCGACGTGTTTCTATATGGACGTCGGATGCGCCAAGCTGAACTGCGTCGGACAATATGCCCGCCAGTCGACGCGCGACTGGCGCATCTCTATCTTGGTCTAAGATTTGATCCAGGATTTGATCCTGACTTGAAGATGATAATCCGTCGAGACTTGTTTGTATCTCGTAGAGGCCCGAAAAGGCTTTCTTCCAATCGCTTGGCGACGCGATTAATCTGCGCCCAATTCGGTCTTCTAGCGCGAATTTAACACCATTAAGCGCATCAATATCCGTCGGGTCGGTAAAAGCGATATCAATGACGCCATCGTCTCGCTCAATGGGAAGAATCTGCTTTGCGCGAATAAACGGGAGCGTCAAATCGCAAACTGCTGGCGCTACTGGAAAATCGTCTATACTCCAGAGGTCGAAACCGGTGATTTGCTGGTAGATTTCGCAAATATCAGAATCCGATAGATGCCCCATCTGGTTAAGCGCGCGTAGTAGACCAAAACCAGACCTCGCAGATAGAGATCTAGCGCTGTTAATTGCGCTTTCGCTCAGATTGAGCGTTTCCAGAAGCACATCAACATCAGTACTAGTCATTGAGTTTACTCGGGTATTTGGATATCCGCCGCCGAATTTTCGCCTCCCTCTGATTTGTCGGAGCCAAGTGTCAGGATTCTTGTCCGCCCATCATTTGTGATTTGATAGAGGTACTTTTCTCCCCAGGGGTCTGTAATGTTTCGTATTGACCGAACATAGGGGCCCGCCCAGCCTGGCGCGTTCGCGGGTTCGATCAAAAGTGCATCGACGCCCTCTTCAGCCGTTGGATACCTGCCGACATCAATAAAAAAACTGTCGAACGACGCACTAATTGTCTCAAGCTGCAACCGCGCTGCTCGTACTTTTGAACTGTCCAGTCGCCCGATAACCTGCGGAGATATTGCGGCTGCAATCAATCCAAGAATCGTAAGCACGACAAGCAGCTCTGTAATTGTGTATCCCGATTGTTTTTCATTGGTCTGTATCACCGCATGCTCCCATTTCTGAAGGCCGGAAATAACGTTCATAAACCGACCAAATTGGACGTTGCTTATCGCCTGTGAAAACTACAATTTCTTCGAATACTAGATCCATCTCTCGTGTATCGGCCAACCGGCTCTTTAGGTTCAGAATTGCGCCGCTGGAATCGGTCCTCCCTCTTCGTCCTATTTGAAGGGGGTCAAATGTCGACGCAAACGCTGTTAGCGCCTCATGCAGACATAATGCGGTCTCGCCTTCCAACCCGAGATACACGACGACCGCGTCGATAGACCTGAAAATGTCCTCGCCATTACTTGCGTTTCGCGCTTCAAAGATTTGCTCAGCAGATTGACTAGGATTTATATCGCCTAAAGCTTCAAACGCGGCCTCAATGTCCATAAATTCCGCGCGGTTTACATCTATTTTATGTTGCTCATTCGAGGCGGATACCTCGACGCGGCCCTGACTAAATTCAACATAGTTTGAACTTAAGCTTGCGTTTTCGGAGTTCAAATATCTTGCCGCTTCGAACCGCGTTGCCGAACGCATGTCCAAACGAGATTGTTCTCTTGCGGTCTCTTTTTTGACCGTCGACATAAGATGAATGCTTCTCGATGTTAAAGCCACGGCGATAGACGTTAGGCCAATTAGAAAAGCTAGAATTGCAATGGTCGCAAATCCATTCTCTTGTTTCATCGCGCGACGTCGCCCCAAGAACTCCTGACGCGATCGAGCGCATTCGCAAGTCTTTCAGACAGTCCGAAATCGGGTTCGTCCGACCACACAATTTGTGGTCGAACCAAAACAACGAGCTCAGTTCGACGCGTTATATCGGTTGTTGATGAAAAAAGCCGTTCTGCAACTGGAATATCGCGGAGAATTGGAACGCCGGTCTCGCTTTCCGATTGATTAGAGCTGATCAATCCGCCTAGTGCGATTGTCGCCGCATTTGGGACCGCCAAAACGCTTTGCAAAAGTCTCTGCGAGATCGTTGGGGAGCCCGCGCTTCCCGCAGTAGACTCAGCGACGTTGCTGACCTCTTGAGAGATCTCGATTTCTATAATCTGGCCGGCGCGGACGCGCGGCGTGACATTTAGGATCACGCCGGTGTCGCGATATTCGACGGCGTTTACAATTGGTGCGCCGGGATCCGTAATCGCGATTGCGCTTTGAACGACAATTGGAACTTGGTCGCCGACTTGAATAGTTGCCGTGGTATTGTTTAGCGCCAAAATGCGGGGGCTTGATACGATCTGAACTTCGGTTTCAGAATCAAGTGCGTTTACAACTGCCTCAATATCGGTATTCGTAAACGCTACCGACAGGCCTGGGAAACGAGAAGCAACTTCACCAGACGTGTTGTCGGCGAAGGTTAAGTTCAAATTGTCAGCGATGCCTGACCAATTTACGCCAAGGCGGAATTCATCGCGCAGGCCTACTTCAACAATTGTCGCTTCGATCAGCACTTGCGCCTGGGGCCGATCGATGCGTTCCAGAAGTCCTGCAAGGCGCCGCAGTTCCTCGGTGGACCCTTTGGCGACGACCAAATTCATGCCTTCGTCGATTGTCATTCGAAATGAGTTTTGATCAATACTCGAAGACGGTAAGGCGGGGAGATTGGGATCATACCCCTCCGTTGGCGCGTAAGCGGTTTGCGGACTTCCGAACAAGGATGAAGCGACGGATATGAGGCGTTCCGCTGGAACGAAGCGCGCCTCATAGATCAGCGTTTCGGAATCGATCATATCCGTCCGGCTGCGATCCAGCTGACCCACCAAATACTGCGCTCGGTCCAGCAATCCTGGCGTCCGCGCAAATATCATTAGCGCCCTAAGACGAGGTAGCGATACGATCTCGACGCCGCCGGTGCGTTCTAGCAACATGTCCAATTCGCGCTTCATGTCATCGGCTTGCGCGGCTTGAAGTTCGATGAACGTCGCTGATGTCGCTTCAAACCAATCCACGTCGAAGGCGCGCAATGCATCAACAGCCGAAGCAATTTGCGTCGACGTTCCGCGAAGTAGAACCAGGCCGCGTGAGGGATCTGTCCCGCGGATCACATTTTCCGGCACTAGAGGACGCGCCAATCGAACCACCTCATCGGGGTTGGCGTATCGTAGGACGAGCACCGCCGCCTCGCTGGAGATCGTATCGTCTTGATCATCAATCACATCGAAACGGCCATCGGGCGCTGTGTCGTCGCGGCGTATCCGCGCTAAAACATATCCCGTCGCATCGCCGGTGATGGCGAGACCCTTTTGCGCAAGCGCAGCGTTGAGCGCGTTGACTGCGATTTGTGCGGAAGAGACGTTTTCAAGGCGCAATGTGATGCGGTCATTTACGTCGGGCGCGATCACGTAAGACGCGCCGAACCCATCTCCGAGCACTTGGCTAAGGACAAGGTCGAGCGGCGCTTCTCTAAACTGGAAGCTGCGGCCTGGAGCCCCCTCCAAATCGGCTGGTGGAGCGGCGGGTGAGGGCGGCGACACAAAGACGCCAGATCCATATTGGGGCGGGGCGGGTTCGCTTCGTTGCAGGTCGCCGGGCGACGCGGAAGACCGCGTGTCTTGTAGGTCGGAAAAGACGCGCGGTTCCGGACGATCAGCTTGGGTCTGAGGAGATGCCTGGGGATTAGAAGCGGTCTGACACGCGCCGACGCTTAACGCCGCCAAACTCAACCCCGCACGCAACCAAACCACGCAATTCCCCCAACACTCTTTGTCTCTGCTCGTTTATGCATCAAGCTTTGAGCGAGGTCGATAGGGCGAGGCGCGTACAGTTAATTGGGCGGCAGCGGAATGACAGTGAAGCCGCCAATCGGCACCACGATTACATGAGCCACGCTGGGGTTGTTCCCGTTTTCATCCGTCACGACGACTTGGGTGCGGTTTCCCGCTGCGTCATAGGTGTAGACGATATTGCGGCCATTCGCGTATCGCGCCTCGGTCAACCGCCCAAGCGCGTCATAGCAATAGGCTACATCCTGCCCCGCCTGAGGCGACGTGCAAGCCATCGCCGGCGCGGTGAAGCCTAGGGTCGTGAGCGCTATTGCTGCGAGCCCTATCAAAACGCGCCTTATCAGGTTTGAATTTGCACGGTGCATAGCGAATTCCCCAACTCGTTCTCTCAATACTCAAATCGTCATCCGCATATCACAAAAATTAGCAATATTCCCAACGAATTTTATGCAAGTGTCGAAAGACACAATCTCTAATCTCAATCTACTAAGGCTGATCTAGCCCCCTGATCTGCAGCCACGTTTTGGTATTAGGAACAGGCTGCGTAGGATGCGGGCATGGCGAGGAAACGCTACACGACAGAGGAGATCATCCAGAAGCTGCGGGACATGCTGGATGCTATCCAAAAGGCTGCTTAGGATGATTACATGCATTGGACCAGTACGCTCTCCGCTGCCCTCTTGGCGGTTTTTATCGGGCTGTTCACCGCATCTATAGTTCGGGTAGAACTCCAGCAGAGCGTTCTAGTGTCGTATGCGTTCGGTGCAGTCGTCAGCGTTGTCCTTTTCCCGTTTCTTCGGCGCATGCGCGGCATCTAAGGCTTGACGCCACAACACGACGCTGATTGGTTCACCGCCGCGGCCCCTGTGGCGGAATTGGTAGACGCGACGGATTCAAAATCCGTTTTCTTCGGAAGTGCCTGTTCGAGTCAGGCCAGGGGTACCAACGCTCTTCAAGACGCGAAATGGCGATTTCCACAATCGCGCGCACGTGTCCGAGCGGACGTTAAATCCTTGGTTTAGTTTAATTTATCGGTGATCTAAGACGTCGATTGATTTTGTCCTTTGAGAAGATGGTTCGCCACGTCTTTCAATACGCCGCCTAGCGTCTCGAAGCTGGCCGCGAGAGGAGATGTCGCGCGCCATATCAAGGAGATGTCGCGCGCCGCCAATGGGTGGTCGATAGGGCGAACGACAATATCGTCGGCGCGCTTGGCTTCCGACAACGCGTAAAGGCTCGGAAGGATCGCCAAGCCGACGCCCATCGCCGCCATTTGGCGTAAAGCGTCGAGGCTGGTGCCTTCATATTCGCCGCTGACATGCGCCCCCGCAGCGTCGGCCAACGCCTGGACCATCAAATTCAATCTGTGGCCATAGCCGAGGCTCATCAGTATTCGACCTTCCAGATCGTCGAGGCGGACGGCGCTCTTGTCCCCAGCTAAGGGATCGTCCGGCGCCGCGCAAATCCACAAACGTTCCGAAAACAGATTGAGGGTTTCATCCTCAACATGATCTTCCGGCGTTGAGATCACCGCATCCAGCCGGCCGTCATGCAGCTTTGTCTCCAAATCAATCGTCCGCTCATCGCGCACGCTGAGGCGTAGATCCGGATATTGTCCATGCAGCCGCTTAACCGCACGGGGGAGCAGATAGGGGCCGATCGACGGCAAAACGCCGAGCCTCAATCGTCCGGCAAGTCCCGCATCGCCCTGACGCGCGGCGGTTTTGAGGTCTTCAACTTGCCGCAAAACAATCCGCGCGCGGCGGACAATGTCTTCTCCTACAGGCGTCATCAGCGCCCCCGTTCTGCCGCGCTCCACCAAGACAACGCCCAATTGCGCCTCCGCTTCGGCGATCTGGGCCGAAAGGCTTGGCTGGCTCACATTCAGGAATTTTGCGGCTTCGCCGAACCGGCCCGTGTCTGCGACTGCGACAAGGTACTGAAGCTGACGAAGGGTAGGGCGCATATTCAATAGCTCCAAACTATCAAAACAACAGAAAACTTCAATTGGAACTATGAATATTAACGCACCATGTCCAGTCCATCGATAGAAAAAAGGAGCACAAAATGTATAGGTTCGACGATCCGTCGGTCATTCCCAGCTCGGACGCTCAGCGCGACAATGCGGGTGATGCAGCGGTGAAAGACGCCGAGCCCAAACCAATGGCTTTAACGTCCAATTCGCGACGGACTGTTTCACGCCACGCTTTGCCTTCGCAGTCTTCGGACCGCAGACGACGTCGTCGTCGTCGCTACGCGTAAGGAACCGCTTCGGCCTACAGAACGGAGATTCGCGGCCCCTGCGACCCCGTCCCCCCGAATGCTTGCACCGCCCTATGCAAGCTTAGCTGAGGACGCGGATCTCCACATCTCACCAAACCACAGCCCCGAATTTATCGCTTCCCCGAATTTATTGCTTCCAATGAGGAGAACAGGATGACGCTCGCCCCAAATTTACACGCCGCCGATCTGCCAAACGGGTTCGTCCCCCAATCATTAGCTTCTGCGGTGTCCGAAGAAGACGTCCGTGAGGCTCAAGACAAATGGGCGGCGGGTGTTGTGGACATTGGTCGCGTCTATCGCGAAGGCGAAGATTATGTGGCGCGCGCCGCAAAGCATGTCGACAAGCTCTACGCTTACGACCTCGGTCCAGTGTTGTTTAAGCCGACGCTCGCGACCGACGTTCCGTTCAGGCCGACGGCGCAAATGGCGTTGTCTTATTTCGTTGGCGGCGAAATTGCTGAAGATCGAGGCTTCGCGCTTAAGCCGTGGCGTTCGGTGCGGTTCGGCGACCAGCGTATCAGCCTGCGCGGCCAGACCGCTTTAGCCATGGGGCTTTATCTTTTTACGCCCTATGGGACAGACGCGCCGACGCAGGTGGAGTTCACCTTCGGCTATATTCGCGACGCCAAGGGCGATCTGCGGATCAATCTGCATCATTCATCCATGCCCTTCACTCCGCCGCTCCTTCAGCCGATCGAAGGAGCGATCGCGGATGGCTAATCAGTCTGCGACATCGCGTATGCGCGCGTTGGCGGGGCGTCTCGCCGCAATCGAGAATTCCGTCCGGATCGAAACAAAACGCCCTCGACCGGACCTCACCCGCATACAACGCCTTAAACGCGCCCGTTTGCGATTGAAAGACGAGATTCAGGGTTTGCGTCGGCTCGGACGCACAGCACGACGCTGACCCTGACCGACGCGCCGCCGCTATGTCGCCCCTAACCTCCCCGCGGCGGCGCGTCGTCTACCTCCTCAAAACAAAGAAAGGAAGACCTGTCGCCATGGGTCACATCGCTTCAAAAATTCAAGACTTCCTGCGATTGGAGTCGTCCGCCGGCATATTGCTGATGATCGCGGCGGCGCTCGCATTGGTCGCCAATAACACGCTGTTCAGCAGCGCCTATGGAGCGTTTCTGGGCGCGCCCGTGGAAGTGCAAGTCGGCGCGCTGGAGATCGCCAAGCCGTTGGTCCTTTGGATCAATGACGGTCTTATGGCGATTTTCTTTTTGCTCGTCGGATTGGAGATCAAACGCGAAATTCTCCAAGGCGAACTTTCAAGTTTCGATAAGGCCGCGCTGCCCATCTTCGCCGCGATCGGCGGCATGGCGGGGCCGGCGCTGATCTATGTCGGCGTCAATTGGGGCGACCCTGAAGCGCTTCGCGGATGGGCGGTTCCGGCCGCAACCGACATCGCATTTGCGCTCGGTGTGCTGGCGTTGCTGGGAACGCGCGTTCCGGTCTCGCTCAAGATTTTGCTGTTGGCGATCGCGATTATCGACGATTTGGGCGCCATCATCATCATTGCGCTCTTCTACACGTCGAACCTGTCCGTCGAAGCGCTTGCACTCGCCGGCGCTGGCTTCTTAGGACTGATTGCGCTCAATCGAGCGGGGGTGAAGAAGATCGCGCCCTACATCTTGATCGGTACGTTTATCTGGGTCTGCGTGCTGAAGTCCGGCGTGCACGCGACACTCGCCGGCGTCGTCACCGCGCTCGCCATTCCCATGCACGGCAAAACCCCCAGCGATCAATCGCCATTGCACCAATTGGAGCATGGCCTGCACCCTTGGGTCGCCTATATGATCTTGCCGGTGTTCGCCTTCGCCAATGCGGGCGTGTCGCTTGCCGGCTTATCACTGGACGACGTCTTGGCGCCTTTACCGCTGGGAATTGCATTCGGCTTGTTCTTCGGCAAGCAGATCGGCGTGATGTTGGCGTCTTGGCTCGCGGTGGGAACGAAGCTGGCGCGGCTGCCGGATGGTGCGAATTGGGCGCAAGTTTATGGGGTCGCCTGTCTCACCGGCGTCGGCTTTACAATGAGCTTGTTCATCGGAACCCTGGCGTTTGAGCAGACGGAGACCCTAAATCAAGTGCGGCTGGGCGTGTTGATGGGATCCATCGCGTCCGCGACGATCGGCTTCCTGGTCTTATGGGCTGCCGGGTCGCCGCAGCGTCAGCCGCTCGTCACGAGCGCCCCCCACGCCGCAAAAGCCTAAGCGACGACCAAAAAAAGGGCCGGGCGACTTAAACGCCGCCCGGCCTTTTTCTTGTATGAAGGGTGCGCGAACGCGACTATTCGTTTCTTGCATATTGTGAGTCGCCGAACAGCTGATCGCGATGCTCGTCGCCAAATCCTTGATGCCCGCCCTCGACGATCTCCGGCCGAATATCTTCGGTCATGATCGACATGCCTTTCATCACCCCAGGACGCGCTTTCATTCGATCCGACCATGCGATCATATTTGGTCGTCTTGGCAATTCTGGATTATCGAGGGTAAGCCCAACCCATGGGAAAATCGCCATGTCCGCGATCGAGAAATCGTCGCCGGCGAACCATTCACGACCCTCCAAATGACGGTCCATAACCCCCATTTGGCGATTTAGCTCATTGCCATAGCGCTCGATCGAGTAGGGGTGTTTTTCCTTGGCGTAGAAAAAGAAATGCCCGAACTGACCGGCCATCGGTCCAAGGTTCGCCATCTGAAACATCAGCCATTGGTGCACGATGTGGCGGTCCGCGCCCTCTTTAGGCAAGAAGCGCCCGGTCTTTTCCGCGAGATACCAGAGGATGGCGCCGGATTCCCAAAGCACGAATTCCTCACCATTTGGGCCGTCGGGATCAATGAGCACTGGAAGCTTATTGTTTGGGTTAAGCTTTAAGAATTCCGGCGTGTGCTGATCGCCGGCGAGGATGTCGATGAAGTGCATCTCATACGGCAGCCCCGCTTCCTCAAAAAAGATAGCAGCTTTGCGGCCATTGGGCGTCGGCGCGGTATAGAGCGTATAGGGCTTGGTCATAGGGGCGTCTCCGGGGGGTCAAAACCGAGGGTTTGAAGCATTTTTGATCCGACGGGCGACGAATATCAAGCACCGCCTCCCGCACGGCTCAGCCAAAGGATCAGGCGCGCCTGATCCTTTGGCTGAGCATTAAGTAGCCGCAGCTCTCGGACGCACAATGATCAAGATACGCGCATCGCTTGCGCGCATTATGTACATACGTATCGCATAGTCTCGAGATCGCTAGACATGGAGCCGGCCAATTGACCTTTCAGTTCGCACATTTCGGAACGGGTTCCCGCGCGGTCGTTATTGGTGCGGGCGGGGGGCTTGGCGCCGCGTTCGTCCGCGCGATTGTCGAGGCGGACGCGTTCAAAACCGTTTATGCGCTCAGCCGGTCGGGACGCGACATTTCAGGCGCGCAGGCGATCGCTGCGTCCGTGACCGACCCGGACAGCCTCACCGCCGCCGCCGACACGATCCGCGCAGACGGCCCGATTGATTTGGCGCTCATCGCGACGGGCGTGTTGCACGGCGATGCGCTGCAGCCGGAAAAGACCTATCGCGCGCTGGAGTGGGACGCGATGCGCCGCGTGTTTGAGATCAACACATTCGGCCCAGCGCTGGCGGCGAAGGCGTTTTTGCCCTTGCTCGCGAAGGATAGGCGGGCGGTCTTGGCCGCGTTATCGGCGCGCGTGGGGTCGATCTCGGACAATGGTCTGGGCGGCTGGCATTCCTATCGCGCGTCGAAAGCGGCGCTCAATATGATGCTGCGCAATTTCGCCATCGAGATGTCGCGCCGCGCGCCGCAAGCGATCATTCTCGGCTTACACCCCGGCACGGTGGATACGGATTTGTCCAAACCCTTTCAATCCGGCGTCAAAACCCTGTTCACGCCCGACATTTCCGCCGCGCACCTCCTATCCGTCATCGACGCCGCCAAGCCCGCCGACAGCGGCAAACTCTTCGCCTGGGACGGCGCGGAGATCGGGTTTTAGGGGGGAGAGGTCAAAGCGTGCACTTTAGTCTTTGACTTCAACAAGCGTTTCACCGTTGGTGAGCGTCGTCTCAATGCTAGGCCAAATGCGTTCGAATATGTCAAGTAGCCGCGTATTAGCGACGTTGCCCAGACGGATCCAAACGACCGGAGGCAGTCCGCTGAAGGCGAAATCATCATCCTTCGAGATAATGACGGCCTGTGCGTCGAGGGCGCGCGCGATGATTGTCGCATCGTCGCTCTCGGCGAGGTTTAGATCTTGAACGTGAGTCGCTTCATGACCTTGATTGCTGAGCCAGCGCGCTAGGTTGGGCGGCAAATTCTGGTCGACCCAAAGGATCATTCAGCGGCGATGACCGCGTGGTCGGTGGTCTTCGCGGCATAGAGCAGCGCAGCGGTGATGTCCTCGTCTTCGAGGTAGGGGAAGCTCTCTAAAATCTCGGCCCGCGACGCGCCGCCGGCCAGATTTTCCAGAATGTCCATCACGCGCAGGCGCATTCCGCGAATGCATGGCCGCCCGCCCATTTTCCCGGGCTCAATCGTAATGCGAGAGAGAAGATCTTGGCTCATGGAAGCAAAAACTACCATGTATGCGAAATTTCTCATACCTCAGTCTATTCGGCCAATTCAGCGCCACTCTTTGTTGACGACGGAAGTCGAGCAAGCAAAAATCTCAACAAGGGGGGGATCATGTTCGAAGTTTTACAATCCGGTCCTGCGACGCTTTGCAATTGGCTCATCTCATGGGGAGTTAGTTGCTCCGCCACCGTTGTTTCGGTGAATGTTTGGCAGACTATTGCTGCACTAATTGTGTTTTTGGTTGTTTGGGCAACGGTTCGACCATTCGTCCGTCATCGACATCTCGACAGATACCAACAATTGCTGTCGCGCACTGCACCGTACAAATCATGCGATTCGCCTCGCACAATTCGGCTGCACCCCTATGCGATGGCTGATGCGATGGACGAAAAGGGGTATCGACAGCTAACGAAGACAGCAGCCGGAGTGAAGCTCAATGACAAATACAATCAACGGTATTTTGTGGTCGAAGTTAGGGAAGGTGGCCGGCGGCTGCTTCGCAAAGAACTCAAGATCTACGCTTGGCCATACAACAATATGTCCGAAAGCGAGTTTCAGGTCGACGCCGAGACGCTACGTGCTTTAAAAGATGGCAGTCAGAGCAAATTGGACGACGAGACTGGAAACAGCGTTGGAGCCGACGGAAGCTTCGACATATTCTTCCGTATTGTTAGGTGGTGGGATGTTCGGCATTGGCTGAATCATCCCTCTAGGGAGATCAGGTATGCTCTATACGTCGCCATTTTCGCGGCGTCACTTGAGTACTCGGCCGACATATTCGAGTTTCTTAGGGCGGTATTTCGGACACCTAACATTTAACTTGCATAATCGAAGGTCACGGTTGGATGCGACCATCGTTTTGGTTCTTGATCTTAATAGCACTTTTGTTTGGCGCGGCAGATGTCCAAGCTCAAGAGTGCGTCAAAGCAGATCGTAATGCTGCATGGACTATCGCCCAGCACCGCGCTGAATTGGGAGAGTGTCAGGTCGTCTGCGCCGGTTGCGGATGCAAAGGAGGGCCAGGATACAGAAACCCTATGACCTCTCAGTGCGTTTCATGGGATCAATTGAATCTAGTCTGTGGTCCACCGCCACATTTAGACTGTAAAGCCGAATGTAATCCTTTGGTTAAACACTGCATCACGCCGGAAGCGATTGAGTTGGATAACGATAGTCCACTTGAAGTTGGAGGTTAGGCTCATGTGAGCCTACTCCTTCTCCAAATACAGCTGGCTGCCCATCTCGCGGTACTTTGCGGACATCTCGGCCATGCCGTCTTTGATATGCTCGGCGCTGATCTCGCCTGAGGGCGAGGCGCCTACGCCTTCGCGTTGCTCGTGGGGCGAGCCGTCGGCGACGGCGGCGCTCATCGCCTCCAAATCGCGCCGCTCATTCTCGCCCAGGCCGGCGGCGTAGTCGCGGACGTCCTGGGTGATTTTCATGGAGCAGAATTTGGGGCCGCACATGGAGCAGAAATGGGCGACTTTGTGCGCCTCTTTCGGCAGGGTTTGGTCGTGATAATCGCGGGCGGTTTCCGGATCTAGAGCGAGGTTAAACTGATCTTCCCAGCGGAATTCGAACCGGGCGCGGCTAAGCGCGTCGTCGCGCAGGCAGGCGGCGGGATGACCCTTGGCGAGGTCGGCCGCGTGGGCCGCGATTTTATAGGTGACGACGCCGACTTTCACATCGTCCCGATCCGGCAGACCGAGATGCTCTTTCGGCGTCACATAGCAGAGCATGGCCGTGCCGAACCATCCGATCATCGCTGCGCCGATGCCGCTGGTGATGTGGTCATAGCCCGGCGCGATGTCTGTGGTGAGGGGCCCAAGCGTGTAGAAGGGCGCCTCGCCGCAGGTGGCTAATTGCTTGTCCATATTGGCTTTGATCTTGTGCATGGGCACATGGCCCGGCCCCTCGATCATCACCTGGCAGCCATGCTCCCACGCGATTTGGGTGAGCTCGCCCAGCGTCTCCAGCTCGGCGAATTGCGCGCGGTCGTTGGCGTCGGCGCCGGAGCCGGGGCGTAAGCCGTCGCCCAGCGAGAAGGTGACGTCGTATTGACGCATGATCTCGCAGATCTCGGCGAACTCCGTATAGAGGAAGCTCTCCCGGTGATGCGCCAGGCACCATTTCGCCATGATGGATCCGCCGCGCGAAACAATGCCCGTCACGCGGTTCGCAGTGAGATGGATATAGGGCAGGCGCACGCCGGCGTGGATGGTGAAATAATCCACGCCCTGTTCGCATTGTTCGATCAGCGTGTCGCGATAGACCTCGAAGGTGAGGTCCTCGGCGACGCCGCCGACTTTCTCTAGCGCTTGATAGATCGGAACGGTGCCGATGGGCACGGGGCTGTTGCGAATGATCCACTCGCGGGTGTTGTGGATGTTCTTGCCCGTGGAGAGGTCCATCACATTGTCGGCGCCCCAACGGGTCGCCCAGACCATTTTCTCCACCTCTTCCTCGACGGAGGAGGCGACCGCCGAATTGCCGATATTGGCGTTGATCTTCACCAGGAAGTTTCGGCCGATGATTTGCGGCTCCAATTCCGGGTGGTTGATGTTGGACGGGATGACCGCGCGGCCGCGGGCGACTTCATCGCGCACGAATTCCGGCGTCACGAATTCCGGGATGGACGCGCCGAAGCTTTCCCCTTCCGCAATGCGTGTCGCGCCGCCTTCGACAGCTTGGCTCCGACCAATGTTTTCGCGCTCTGCGATATAGATCATTTCCTTGGTGATGATCCCGGCGCGGGCGTATTCCAATTGGGTGACCGGGCCGGAGCCATCGCCGCGCAAAGGTTTGTGGCGCAGCGGGAATTCGCGGGCGAGGTATTTGCCCGTGGCGCCGCCATTGTCCTCCGGACGCACTTCGCGGCCCTCATACTCCTCGACGCCGCCGCGCTCTTTCACCCAAGCGGTGCGATGGCGGTGCAGGCCGCGCTCCACATCAATCGCCGCATTCGGGTCGGAATAGGGGCCGGACGTGTCGTAAACGGGAAAGGCGGGTTCATTCGCCGTGGGGTGAAGATCAATCTCCCGGTGCGGCACGGACAAGGACGGGTCCGCCGCAGGATGGGAATAAACTTTCCGGCTCGCGGGCAAAGCCCCCGTGGTCACCTGAAAAGGTTCCAGCGAATTCGGATCGATCTCTTTGTTCATTGCGTCACCTTTTTGGGGCGTCGCCTATTAGGCGTCACCTTTGGAAGAAGGGTTGGGTTGTTGCGTCGATAATGTCGGCGGCGTCGGAATTGGTGAGGACGAGCGCGTCGACCACGCCGACGCCGTCCACTTGAGCGTTCAAATTTGCGAAAAGCTCAATGCGCAAACGCGCGGTGTCGTTTGGATCGTCCACAACGAGGATGAGCAAGTAGTTCGCGTCGCCATTCTCGGCCGGGATCTCAGGATGCGCATAGACATACAATTTGTCTAAACCCGGCGAGGCGAAGGCCGCATTGCGCAGCGCGTCGGAGAACAAACCCTCGCGGCGATTGGCGTAATCTGAGTCCGCCGGCGCGTTCAGACGCTCGACGATATTCACGATATCATCGGGTTCGAACAATCGTTCGCCTTTAGCGCCGCCGTTCAAAAGGATGTAGTGCGGCGCGGCGATGAGTTTGAAGACGGACGCCCCGTCCATCGTAAAATGCGCATGGCCGTCCAACTCATTGGCCGCAAGGAAGTTCGACAAATCGGCGTCATTGTCGAACACGTGCAGCAAGGGCTGGTCGGCGCGCATATCGACCCGCAGTCGAATGTCCGTCATGCCGGCCTCGGACACGGTCTTCTCTCCAATAACGTAGAGCTGATCTGCAATGAGCGCTTCGTAGGGGGCGGGCGTGCTTTCTATGCCGACAGCGTCCTCGCGCACTGGCTCGGCGCGCGCTGTCGCCGCCAATGCGATGCCCCAGAGTGATACAAAAGCAGACTTATACATGTTTCCGTTCCTACGCCGGCTGCCCTGGCGCCCCTTGCGCACAGGCCTTCCCGGATCAGGTTCAAAGAGTGTTCCACCGCCGCTCGTGTCTTGAGCGGGCGTTCCGGTTGGGAAACCATCCCACTTTCCCTGAACGCCCTAAGGTGGATCTCAGCGCTTGGCGTGCGCACCCCTCGGATGCGCTAACCATAATCGCTGGCGCTGCGGAAACAAGTTGAAAAAGGGTTAAAATTTTAAGGGTGTGCGGACAAAATTGGAGCGCACAGTTACGGCGCGTATGCAACGCCAAGCGTGTCTTTGACGATTTTGGCGACAGCTTCGGGCGTCTCTACACCGCGGAAGGCTATGGGTAACTGCTTTTTCTCCGCCACGGAAAATTTGCGGCTTGCTTTGCTCAATCCTTTTTTACGCAACAAAAAAACTTTGCCCTTGGCTGAGCCGGCCGATCCCAGGTGAAGGATATCGTTAGGACGTAAATCGATAAACAGCTTCCCCCCTGGCGCTTTAAATGCAAGCAGTACGCGATTGTTGGTAACACCGTAGGTTGTGAAATACGGCGCGAATATTTCGACGGCGTTGACGTAAACCGCGAACGGCAGCGCGAGGCTCGCAACAACAAAAATCAAAAGTGCATACAGATTTTGTGCGTCGCCAAGGTCGAAGACCCCGCTAAAGATAAGCCACCATAGGAAGAACGCCGCGGCCACCGCAAACAATGAGCCGATTAGCCGAAAGACCGGTCCAATCCGAAAGCCGGACCCTTTCTGAGCCCAAACCAGCCGTTCTCCGTCTTCAAGATATTCCGCCAAGCGCTCGCGTGATTGCGGTTCCACAGCGTCAATCATCAACTCGTCCCCCATCAAATCTCTGACTGATGGCTGGGTACGACAAAATAATGATTCTGTATACATCTGAATTTATTGACTTTATGGTTAATTGGGTGCTTCCGCTGGCCGGCGAGCGTGAAGCGTGTCATGACCTGGGCGGAACCTTCTTTGCGTCGCGGTTTTCGTGCGCCGCTTTGCAGCGGACGAGACGCCTTATGACAGATGACCCGCCGCGCCATCGCCAGTTCGACTTGACCTCCGCTCAACCCGGGCCGTTTCGCGGCGTCTTCTCTGAAACCTTCCGCTTGATCTGCTGGGTGTATCTGAAGCTTGGCGGGTGGACGATCAAAGGCGATTGGCCCGACATACCGAAAATGGTGCTTGTCGCCGCGCCGCACACTTCTAATTGGGACGGCGTCAACATGCTCGCGGCGGCCGGCTATTACCGGATTAAGCTGCGTTGGATGGGTAAAAAGTCGCTGACGACCGGGCCTCTTGGAGGAATTGTCAAATGGCTGGGCTGCGTGCCCGTGGACCGGTCGTCCAACAATGATGTGGTGACGCAAATGCGCGACGCGTTCGCCGCCGCAACGGATTTGGTTTTGGCCATCCCGCCGGAGGGCACTCGGTCGTCGGTCGCGGAGTGGAAGTCAGGATTTTACCACATCGCGCATACGGCCCGCGTCCCGATTGTGATGAGCGTGCTGGATTATGGAACGCGCACGATCAAACTGTCCGGCGCGCTGGACACAGGCGGCGATTACGAGGCGGATCTCGCTTTGATCAAAAGCCATTACAAAGATGCGGCCGGCAAATATCCGGATAATTTTAGGGTTTAGGGTTTAGGAAAGAACCGTCTAGTGCGACGGCCCGAACAGTTGGATGCGCAATATCTATGCCTATACTGATTACAAGCGGTCAGTTTAAGAATCAGGCATCAATCTGAATCGGCCTACTTCCGCAAAGGTTCCATTGCAGGAATTACTCAGAGAAAATTCAACAAGTTTGTCAGCCAATTTAGCTGATAGTGCGGCGCTCATTACCATGTCACAAAAAGGCGTTCCGATGACACATGAGATCATCTCCGGATGTGTCGGGCAAGCGGGCGGCATGTTGCCGCTGGGTATCGCCGGACCATCAAACCATATGACCAAGGTAGTTGCCGTTATATCGATCTGCTCTACCCTGCGCGTGTGGTACTGCAAAAGAGCATTGGCCGATCCAAGGAAAATCAGCGAAAGGAAAATCGCTGCAACGCCTGTTCGCCAGAACTTTCGAAAAAATCGAATGATGAAAGAATTTGAGTAATCCACTACCTTGCCCCCCCAAAACACTTGGCGTTCAACCTAGCGGCCAGCAAGAATTTATTCAACGGGTCGGCGTTTCCGAATTTTCATTCTAGTCCGCTTAGCGAGATAGGTCATTGGAGAATGCTGAAGCCGCTGGACGACAGTTGGCCATTGGAGAGCGGCAACTTGTGTTTAAGGGCCGATCCCAGGCGCGCTCAGAAGGAGTTTGTCCGCGCCAGGCCCGCTCAGGTGCGTCCCGTCGAAGAACAAGGGGATGCCGTCAATCTCTCCCAGACACGACTCGCCCGGGCAAAACCCGTCGAGCGGATCATGCAAGGTCAGTCGACCTATATCATCAAGCGTTTGCATCAAGGGCGCGTATTGGGCGCGGCGATCCAACTGGACTTCTTTCGACAGCCAGGCCGGGCCCGGCAGCCAAGGCCATTTTTGTTGAAACGACACGGCGTGCGGAACCGAAAAATCGTGCGTCGGCACATCCAATAAAATTTCCAACTTCGTCGACGCATGAAGTCGATCTGCTGTGCGAGACAGCGCCGCGTCAAACAGGTCACGTGGCGCAACCGGCGTATAGCTTGTCGCGGTCGGGTTGGCGGCTCTGAGCTTTCCAGGTTGGAGCGCGCCAAAGAGCCCGGTTCTGCGTGGCGCGTAGGTGTCCCAATGCCCTACCAGGAGTGTTCTCGCGGGGTTCGCCGCATCGACCAAGCCTACAACCGCTTCGCCCCAGTCGGCGCAGGCTTTCGCGCCGGCTGGCGCGAGCGCCGACCACGCCGCGCCGAGGAGAGGCGGACACGCGCCGCGTTCGGCGATGATAATGAAACGCCCCTCACTGTCTGCGCGTTCGGCGAGCGCGCCTGAAATCGCTGCGAGATGGCTGTCGCCCCAATAAACGACATCCGGGCGGTCGCGGCTCGTATCCCCCGCCACGCACAATATCATGTCGTCGGGAGCAGCCGTCACGGTGTCGACATCGCCCAAAAATTTGTCGCTGATCTCTTGCGCCGGACCGCAGGTCTTCAGCGCGGCGCGGGGATCAGGCCCGATATTAAGCGCTTCCATCGCTGTTTTGGGGATCCGGCTAGGCGCGCCTTCGACGACCAACACCCAAGCCGCCAGACCAACCAGACCCGCCGACACCGCTATGAAGGCGGCGACAAGCGTTTTGTCGGATGCAAGGACGCGCTTTTGTCGAACCGGCTGTTCCACCCAATGATAGGCAAGCGCCGCGACGCTAAAACTGAACGCGACGGCGATCAGCAAATGCCCGTCTTCTGGGTCGTGCACGAGCAAGCTCAGCGCAACCAGCGTCGGCCAATGCCAGAGATAGAGCGAGTAAGAGATCCGGCCGATATAGGTGATGCGACCGCCTTCAAGCCATGTTGACCGCTTGGCGCCGCCGCCGCCGAAATGAAGGCACAGGCAGGCGCCCAACACAGGCAAGAGCGCCCAAAATCCGGGATATCGCATGTCGGCTGGGAGGCCAATCGCCGCCGCAATGATGGCCGCGAACCCCAGCCAAAACCCCAGCCTTCGACGCCATTCGGCAAGGTCGGCGGCGCCCAAACTTGGTTGATGCAGAAACAGCAATGCGCCGCTCGCCAGCTGCCAGATCCGAGTGTGCGTTGCGAAGAAAACGCCGTCATCGCTTCCGATAAGTGCGGACGCAATTGATAAGCTCAGCGACGCCGCCCAGGCCGCCCAAACCGCGGCGGTAAACGCCAGCCGACGCCGCCATAGTGCGAGAAACAGCAGCGGATAGACCAGATAGTACTGCTCCTCTACCGACAACGACCAGGCATGGAGGAGCAAATTGGTGTCTAAGCCTTCATTGAAGTAATCGGTCGTCGCCCAGAAGAACCAATTGGCGGACACGCCCACAGCCGCGATCAGCGCGCGCGCAAACTCCATCAACGCTTCGGGGCCTAGGGCCGTCCAGGCGAAAGCAAAGCTGACAAGGCAGACCAACGCGAAATTCGGCCAAAGCCGGCGCACGCGCTTTAACAGAAACTCGCGATAGCTAAGGCCGGAACTTTCCGCCTGCGCGATCATCATCCGAGTGATCACAAAACCTGAGACGACAAAGAAAACGTCGACGCCGATAAAACCGCCGGGCAGCGTGTCCGGCCAAGCATGAAAGGCGACCACCAATAAGACGCTGACCGCTCGCAGCCCGTCGATATGCGGCAAATGGCCGGCGCTGGCGAGTTCGCGCGGATGTTTCGGATTAGGGGACACTTAGAACCGCCAAGGCGTCTCGAAACTCTGAGGCGACACTACACAAAAATCGCCTCAACCGCTTTCGTCCAGCCGACATGGACGTCGCCGTCGGCTTCGATAACTGGGCGTTTGATCAGGGTCGGGTTGGCCATGAGCAGCGCGGCCGCGTCGCCGCTTTCGGCGGAGGCCTTGTCCGCATCCGACAAGCCGCGCCATGTGGTGGAGCGTTTGTTCACCAGCGCATCCGCGCCCACGGC
>JBCCMB010000026.1:0-26094 GCA_039026555.1 Pseudomonadota bacterium | reverse complement strand
GTGACGTTCAGCGCGTGCTCGTCCGTCAGCGCACCCTGAATACGCGGCCAGGGACACATATATGTGCAGACCTGCTCGCGCATAACGCCAGCCAGCGTGTAGGTGGTGAAGGTCAAAATCGCGCCGAAGAAATACGCGGTCAGCGGAGCTTCGCCTTTCGGAAAACCCTCGGCCAAGGTCGGCGCATCGTGGAAATAGAAGATGAAAGCGCCGCCGGTGAAAAAAGCGATCACAAGCCACACAATGTGCTTGCAGACTTTTCGCGCGATTTTGTTCGTGGAAAGCGGCGCTCGGTCGAGCCGCATGCGCGCAGCTCGGTCGCCTTCAAATGCACGTTCTACCCAGATGAATAAATCCGTCCAAACGGTTTGCGGGCAGGTATAACCGCACCAGACCCGACCAAAGACGGACGTGACGAGAAATAACCCAAGTGCAGCGAGGATCATCAAGCCGGCCAGATAGTGTATCTCTTGCGGCCAAATTTCGATATCGAAAAAGTAGAATTTCTCGCCGGCGAAATCCGCCAATACAGCTTGGTCCGGCGCTTTCTCTCCACGTGGCCAACGAATCCACGGCACCAGATAGTAGACGCCCAGCGTGACGGCCATAACGGCCCATTTCAGAGATCGAAACCAGCCATGCGCAAGCTTGGGATAGATTTGTTTGCGCTTGGCATAGAGATCTTGAGGCGGCGGCGGTAGCGGGCTTAGAGGCGGTCTCGCCGTTTGGGAGGTCGACGACATGATCGCACCTCTCTACTCGCCGCCGCCAAGAGCATGGACATAGACGGACAGGGCTCGGATACCTGCTTCGTCCACCCGGTCGCTCCAAGCCGGCATGTGCATGTTTCTTGCGAAGTAAATGGTCTCGTAAATGTCGTTGCGCGTTCCACCGAATTGCCAGGTCGCGTCCGTCAGATCGGGTGCGCCTTGCGTGCGGTCGCCGGTTCCGGCAACACCGTGACAGCTTTGGCACTGGCTCTCCCATATTGGCGCGCTTCGGGCGATCGCCTCCATGTCGTCGGATTGGCCGGAGAAGTGCAGGACATACTCCACCATGTCGTCGATCTGCGCATTGGTGAGAAAGCCGCCAAAGCTTGGCATTGCGGAAAAGCGCGTCAGCTCGTCCGGCTCGTGGCGAATGCCGTGGCGGATGGTGTATTCAATGCCTTCCAACGTGCCGTCCCACAGCCAGACATCGTCGGCCAGGATCGGATAGCCTTTCGCGCCGCGCCCGCCAGCGCCATGGCAGGTGGCGCAGTTATCCCCGAACAGACTTTCGCCCATCGCCAGGGCGAATTGCTGCAAATCGCGGTCGGTCTCTATTTCTTCCAATGTCGCGTTCAACAAGCGCGCGCCATTCGCGGAGCGTTCGGATTTTAGCTCGGCTATGGCTTCGGCGACGTCGACGCGGTCTGATGCGCCCAGCGTCCCACGCGTGTTGGTGCCTAAGCCGGGCAAAGCCGGAATGGCCGGCATCAGCACCATGTAGACGATCGACAAGGCGATGGTGGCGTACCAAACAATCAACCACCAGCGCGGAAGCGGATTATTGAGTTCCTTGATGCCGTCCCATTCATGGCCGGTAGTCTCAATACCGGAGTGATCGTCGATTTCGATTTGCTTATCGCTCATCGCCCGGCTCCTCGTCTTTGAGAGGCAATTGGGCGGCTGCGTCGAATTTTTGCTGATTGCGCGGCCAAAGCGCGTAGGTCAGAACGGCGGCGAACATCAGCACGAAATAGATCAGGCCGCCGGTTTGCGCGAAGCTTGCGAGCGTTTCGTACATCGTTTGGCTCTCCTATCGACGGTTCGAAAGATCGTCGGCTTCATAGGTCGAAAAATCGACCAGCGAGCCGGTCATTTGAAGATAGGCGACAATGGCGTCCATCTCGGTGATGACGCTGGGGTCGCCGTCGAAATCTCGGAACTGCACCGTGCCTTCGCGACCTGAAGCCTCGGTGTACATCGCGACAAGCGTATCCTGATCCTCATAATCCGCATCGGGATCGGCTTGTGCGATTAAGTGGGCTTCGGCGTTTTCGATCATATCGTCCGTATACGGTGCGCCGACCGCGCGCTCGGCCTTTAAGCGATCTTCAATGTCGTGAAAACGCAGCAGATTATCGTCCAAAAAGGCGTAGGGCGGCATAATGCTTTCGGGCACCAAAGCGCGGGGATCGCGTAAATGCTCTACTTGCCATGCGTCGGAGTATTTGCCGCCAACGCGCGCCAGATCTGGTCCCGTGCGCTTCGATCCCCATTGGAAGGGGTGGTCGTACATGCTTTCAGCCGCCAACGAATAGTGGCCATAGCGCTCCACCTCATCGCGCAAAGGACGGACCATCTGGCTATGGCAGACATAGCAACCTTCGCGGATATAGATGTCGCGGCCCGCCAGTTCGAGCGGCGTGTAGGGCCGCATGCCGGTCACCTTTTCAATGGTGTTTTCCATATAGAAAAGGGGCGCCATCTGAACGATCCCGCCGATGGAGACGACGACGAGGATGCCGATGGTGAGGACCAGCGAGTGGCGTTCGAACACGCCGTGATTGTTGAGCAATCCCATAGCTATGCTCCTTATTCGGCGGCTTGAAGAACGGGACGTTCAGACGCGGGCTCTTGTGCGTCGCGAGGCGTGGTCTCAGGCGATCGGCCGAGCGCCGTCATGACTAAATTATAGACCATGATCAGCGCGCCGATCAGATAGAGCCCGCCGCCGGCGGCGCGAATGATATAGCTGATGTGCTTGGCCTCGACTGTCTCGACGAAGGCGTATTCTAAGAAGCCATACTCATTGTATGCCCGCCACATCAGGCCTTCGAGAATGCCGGCGAACCACATTGACACCATGTAGAAAACAATGCCGATCGTCGCGAGCCAGAAATGCCATTCAACCAGGTTTTTGGAGTAAAGCCCGTCGCGTTTCCACAACCATTCGGCCAGGCAATAAAGCGCGCCGAAGGAGATAAAGCCGACCCAACCTAAAGCGCCGGAATGCACATGTCCGATGCCCCATTCGGTGTAATGCGACAAAGCGTTAACCGCGCGCACCGACATCATTGGACCTTCGAACGTCGCCATGCCGTAGAACGCAACGGAGACGACCAGCATGCGCACGACTGGGTCGGTCCGCAGCTTGTCCCACGCGCCGGACAAAGTCATCAGCCCATTGATCATGCCGCCCCAACTGGGCATCCACAGCATGACGGAAAAGGTCATGCCCAGCGTCTGCGCCCATTGGGGCAGGGCGGTGTAGTGCAGGTGGTGCGGGCCCGCCCAGATATAGATGAAGATCAAAGACCAGAAATGGACGATGGATAAACGGTAGGAATAAACCGGCCGCTCCACGCGTTTCGGGATGAAGTAATACATGATGGCGAGGAAGCCGGTGGTGAGGAAGAAGCCCACCGCATTGTGCGCGTACCACCATTGCGTCATCGCATCCTGCACGCCGGCGAAGAGCTGCACGCTTTTGGTTCCCGCCCAATCCACCGGAATAGATAGGTTGTTGACGATGTGCAGCATCGCGATGGTGACGATGAAGGACAGATAGAACCAGTTCGCCACATAAATGTGCGGCTCTTTGCGCTTCCACAGCGTGCCTAAAAACACGAGCAGATAAACAACCCAAACCAAGGTCAGCCAGAGATCGGCGTACCATTCCGGTTCAGCGTATTCTTTGGACTGCGTGATCCCCATCAAATAGCCGGTGCCGGCGATCACTATGAACAGATTGTAGCCCCAGAACACGAACCACGGCCACATGCCGCCGGCGAGCCGTGTGCGGCAGGTCCGCTGAACAACGTAAAAGCTGGTGGCGAGCAAGACATTCCCGCCGAACGCAAAGATCACCGCCGATGTGTGGAGCGGCCTTAGCCGTCCAAAATTCGTCCATCCCAATTCGGGGAAATAGAACACAGTCGGCCAAGTCAGTTGAAGGGCGATAATGATGCCGACCAGGAAGCCGGCGACGCCCCAAAACATCGATGTGAAAACACCCCATTTCACCAACGTAACTTCATACTGCCGGGGGTCGAATGGGTTTCTATCGGCAAGTCCCGCCGCCCAGAAGCAGAGCGCGAGAATGCCGAATGCGACCAAGCTTATGAATAGCCAGGCGTGCGCTTCCATTAATGGATCCTCGGTCCGGCCTGCGATAATCAGCGCGAGGAGCGCGAACAGCCCTAAGAGGCCGCCGACCGAGAATGAGGTGGAATCGTCCCGCTTAAGGCTTGCTGCGGATTGCGTCATAAGCATTAGCCCTCTTAGTCTTACGCCGGCGTGGACAGCCCCCCGGGCGGGTGCGCATGAGGTCGCGTTCCAGCCGTGGCGGACGCTAGCGCGAGCGGTTTCGGGGCTGAATAAGGGGATATACCTATGTGCGCGCACGCCGCGGTCGGCTTAGAGTCAGAACGTCAAAAAGAGGACGAGCCCTGGTTATGTGGACAACAAAACACGCGCCCGTTTTGTTAGGTTTGTTGGGCGCGGCGGCCTTGATGGCCGGCGTTATCAAGATGACGCTGCACGCTTTGGCGGCGGCCTCTGACGGCTTTTATGCGACAACATGCAGCGGCGCGCAGATCCTCATCGGCGCGTCGCCGACAGTTCAACCCTCATTGAATTGCTGGGGCTGCTACGCAGCGATTGGCGGCGCGACGTTGATCGCTCTTTCGCTGGCGGCGCATCTCCGCCTTAGGTCGGGCCGCGACGCCACGTCGCACTGGGCGCTCGCCGGCGCTGCGCAATAAATGCGGACGCTATGACCCAATCGCCGACGGACGACGCCTTTGGGACAAATTCTCCGGCCTATTTCGATGCGTCCGACGCGGGCGCGCTTCAAACCCTACTGTCGACCATCCTCGCATCCGTGCCCGACGCAATGATTGTGATCGATGAAAGCGGCCGGATTGTCGCTTTTAGCGCCGCCGCTGAGGCGATGTTCGGTTACCAGGCCGAAGATGTCCGTGGCAAAAATGTCAGTTGTCTGATGACCGATGCCGACCGACCCCATCACGATGAGTACATCGGGACCTATCTAAAGACCGGCCGAAGGCGGATCATCGGAATTGGCCGTGTAGTTAAGGCGCGGCTCGCCGACAATCGTGAGATCCCAGTCGACCTTAAAATCGGCGAAGCGAAGATTGGCGAGCATCGCTTGTTCACCGGTTATATTCGCGACCTCTCCGAGCAACAAAGAGCCGAGCACCGCCTGCGGGAAATGCAAGCCGAATTGACCAATTTCTCGCGTCTCAGCGTTGTCGGTACAATGGCGTCGGCGATGGCGCACGAATTGAACCAGCCGCTGACCGCCGTCGCGAATTATCTGGAGGCCTCTCGCGATCTTTTGCAGACGCCTGACGAAAACTCAGTCGCAATGGCGCAAGACGCTTTGGATGGCGCCGCGAAACAATCCGTGCGCGCCGGCCGGATAATTCGGCGGTTGCGCGATTATGTCTCGCGAGGGGAAATCTCAACGCGTGTCGTGAGCCTGCCGCCGCTGGTCGCCGACGCCGTCATGTTGGCGCAGAGCGGCCCCAAAGCTCACGCGCGTATCATTAAGGCGCTTGACCCTAACCTTCCCGACGTGATGGCGGACCCCGTCCAAATTCAGCAAGTCTTGGTCAATCTTATTCGAAATGCGGACGAGGCGATTGGCCCGCGTCCGAACACCGCGATCGAAATACGCATCCATTCGCGTACCGACGCAGAGATCGTGGTCGAGGTCGCGGACAACGGCCCTGGACTGCCCGCCGATCGCGAGCATTTGTTTCGCCCATTTTCAAGTACCAAGGAGATGGGCATGGGGTTTGGGCTCGCCATCTGTCAGACAATCGTGGAAGCG
This sequence comes from Pseudomonadota bacterium, assembly GCA_039026555.1. Classification (GTDB taxonomy): domain Bacteria; phylum Pseudomonadota; class Alphaproteobacteria; order Caulobacterales; family Hyphomonadaceae; genus JBCCMB01. Next base: position 20,250 of record JBCCMB010000026.1, on the reverse strand, counting down.
CACGGCGGCGAGATATGGGCCCGTGAAAATTCGCCGCATGGGGCCGTATTCGGCTTTACATTACCGCTCGCGCCGCCAAACACTCAAACATGACCGACGCCAAGCTTGTTCACCTCGTCGATGATGATGAAGCCATCCGTCATTCGGCCAGCTTTATGCTGCGACATGCCGGTTTTCAGGTGAGAACTTACCCTGACGGCGTTTCGTTTCTGGAAGCGGCTCCAACGGCGGGAAGCGGCGTCGTTCTTCTTGACGTTCGCATGCCGGGTATAGACGGCTTGGCGGTGCAAAACGAGCTGACCAGAAAATCGATCCGACTTCCCGTCATTATTTTGACCGGGCATGGCGACATTCTACTTGCAGTGCAGGCGATGAAGGCCGGCGCGCTGGATTTCCTTGAAAAACCCTATGAGAAGGCTGCATTGCTCTCCGCTTTGGATCGCGCTTTTGCGTCGCTTCAAAACGCTGAAATGATTAGCGATAAAGCTTCAAAGGCCGATGCGCGGCTCGCCTGTTTAACAACGCGCGAACGCGACGTCCTTGAGAAATTGGCGGAAGGCGGAACGAACAAACAAATCGCATCCGCTTTAGAGATATCGCCGCGAACGGTTGAGATTCATCGCGCCAATATGATGAGCAAGTTGAACGCTCATACGCTCGCCGATGCGCTTCGCATTGTTTTTGCTGCGGATATGCTGAAAACGTCTCGCACTACGTAGGTGTACCTAAAGACTTCCGGCTATCGATGATGTCTCGTGCGACACGCATGTGCGTGTGGCTCTACGTTGTGGGAAATCACACATGTCCGCTAAGGATCAGCCTAATTCTCCTGCGAACCGCGGCGAGAGGATCGCCTTGATAGAAGACGATGACGAAGTGCGTCGCTCTTTATCCGTTCTCCTGCGCGCAAATGGGTTTGCGGTGGAGGCGTTCGACAATGGGGTGGAGCTGCTGCACGCGGCGAACTCCTTGGACGCAGATTGTTTGTTGGTCGACTACAAACTTCCGCGCTTGGACGGATTAGCGTTGTTAAGTCGGCTCCGAGACGAGGGTGTTTCGACGCCCGCTGTTTTGATAACCGGCTATTTCTCAAACTCGCTGGACGCGCGTGCGCGCGCCGTCGGATATCGCCGGGTGATCGAAAAACCGGCGCTTGCCCCGTCTCTTGTTCATGGTCTTCGCGACGTCATTGAAAACCCTTAGCGGTCGATGATTGGCCGCGTTTATGCAAAGCCGGCGATACGTTCCATCATCCAAAATCCGCCGATGACGCCTGATCCATAGAGTGCAGCTGCGCGGACCGGTTGATCGAAATCTATGCGTTTCAAGCCGGACATGAGGGCGATCATCACTGCGACGAACACAAGCTGGCCCAGCTCCACGCCGATATTGAAAAAGACCAAAGCCGGCCATCTTTCGCTTTGGGCGACGCCCAATTGTCCCAGCGCGCTGGCGAACCCCAACCCGTGCAGCAGGCCGAACAGAGACACGACGATAATATGCCGAGTGAAGTTCTGGTCGCTGTCGTCGTCGCGTTGCAACAAGGCCTCTCGCGCCATCACGGCGATGGAGAGGGCGATGACAGCTTCCACCGGCGGGATCGGAATGGAGACCATCTCGAAGAACGATAGTCCGAGGGAGATTGAATGCCCAAGCGTGAAGGCCGTCACCAAGCGCAGCAATTGAAGCCCTTGGGTGAGCAGGCATAGGCACAACACGAAAGCGAGATGGTCCCAGCCGAACCAGATATGGAGCGCGCCTTGCCAGGTGAAAATCGCAGCAATTGCGGCCAGCGGCCGGGTTTGGATTTCGGCGCTCAGCGGGACGCGCAAGCCATTCGCCTCACCGGGCAATTGCAAGATGGCGGGCGCCGCGTCGAGGCGATTGACCAGGCGTGCGCCGTCCAAACGCCAGGGCGTTTGGATCGCGCCGTTTGCGGGAAACGGACCTTCACAAGCAAAATCTATGGTGACGAGGGTTTTCTCGCCAATCGGCTGCCGCTCCGTCGCGCGCGTTTCGCAGCCGGCTGGTAATTCGACCTCTAGCGACGTTATCGCGTAAGGCGGTAGCCGGGCGATTAAGCGATAGGCGTTATCTTGCTGTCCGCGGCTCAAGCTCAGCTCGCCGGATCGAAAGACATCCGCAGCTGCGGGCGCGGCGCCAAATATGACGATCGCGCCGAACAAGGACAGCGCCAGTCTAATCCCGATCGATTTCGACATCATAAGTGTCTTTCAACGCTTCGACATACTCATCCACTGCGCCTTGGACGGCTGCGCGCATATAATCGCCCTCCACCTGGGAGCGGACGCGCGCAAAGGGCGCGAGGGATGGTGGATGCCGCTCCGAGAGAAAAACGAAATGCCAGCCGCGCGGGGAGGGGAGCGGGCCCGTCCATGCGTTCAGGGGCGCGGCGTTGAGCGCCTCGATAAAAGGCTGGCCAAACATGCCGCGCACAACGCTGACGCCAAAATTGGGAAACTCTGCGCCCTGCCAATAGCTGTCGCCTGGAATGTCTTCGCCAGCTTGCAATTGTTGAAGTAGCGCGGACGCGTCCTCCGGTTCGGTCTGAAAGTAAACATGACGAAAGCTGAAGGCGGGTTCTGTGCGATAAAGGTTGGGATGATCGACATAAAAATCGAGCAAATCCGCCTCATTCGGTTGGTCGGGTCGTCCGCCTATTTGCCCGCGCAAATCATCTATCACCAGCGATCGGGCCTTCGCATTGGTCATATGAAGGCCCTGGTCCAATGCGTCGCGGAACAATAACTCTTCAGCGATGAAGTCGTTTTCCAAGTTGGCGATTTCTTCCTTGGTCGGCGGGCGGCCCTGGAGCGCGGTGAAATTCTCGATCAGGCCCGCGCGAATATCCGCAGATAGATAGACCGGATCTGAGTTTCGCGCCTCAAGGATTGCATAAACGACAAAAATGAGGCCCGACGCCGCAAAGAATGCGGTGAGCGGATCGCGCGCCAGTTTCAGGATCCAGTTTGGCATCAAAGTCTCGGTCCAGTTGCCGGCGCTTGGAATAGCGGCGTGGTCGCCAATCTAGAAGCCTCTAAGAGCGGACATCTACGTTAAATGACGCATAACCGACGCATGCGCGCGATTGATAGTCTTTGCGCTGAGGAATTCCGACCCGTTTGAGAGGAAGCTTGATGAGCGGAGTGAAATTTCGCTGGGGTGTTATCGCAAGCGCTGTCAGCGCTTTGACCCTAGCAGCGTGCTCGGGCGGAGACGCGCCGGAACCTGCGGCCACTTCTAGCGAACCGGCGACTGAGACCGTCTCCGTCGGCGTTTTGCAATCGCTGACTGGGACGATGGCGATCAGCGAAATCACCGTGAAAAACGCGTCTGTGATGGCGATAGATGAAATCAACGCGGCGGGTGGCGTCTTGGGCCAAACCATCACGACGGTCGTGGAAGACGGCGCCTCCGAGCCCTCCATCTTCGCGCAAAAGGCCTCAAAACTGATTGAAGACGCCGAGGTCGCAACCGTATTTGGCGGTTGGACCTCCGCGAGCCGTAAAGCCATGCTTCCGGTCTTCGAGCGGACCGGCAATCTGTTATGGTATCCGGTCCAGTTCGAGGGTAATGAATGCTCCGCAAATATCATGTATTCGGGCGCGCAGCCGAACCAGCAAATCCTGCCCGCGTTTGAATGGGCTGCCGCCGAAGGCTATTCGAATTATTATCTTGTCGGGTCAGACTACGTTTTCCCACGCACGGCCAATCTCATCGTCAAAAAGCACATTGAAGCGAAAGAATTGTCCGTCGCCGGCGAAACCTATGTCCCGCTTGGCGGAACAGATTTTTCGGGCGTGATCGCTAAGATCCAAGCCGCGAGCCCAGACATCATCTTCAATACGCTAAACGGCGACAGCAATGTCGCCTTCTTTAAACAAATGAAGGCTGCGGGCGTCTCGCTGGAAGACTTGCCGGTGATGTCGTTTTCAATCGGCGAACAGGAAGCGGCGGCCATGGGCACGGAACTGGTCGAAGGCTCATATGCGACATGGAATTATTTCCAATCTCTCGACACGCCTGAGAACGCCGCGTTTGTAAGCGCTTATCAGGCCGAGTTTGGCGAAAACGCCGCAATCACCGACCCGATGGTGCATGGCTATTTGAACGTTTATGCGTGGAAAGCCGCTGTCGAAGCCGCCGGATCGTTTGAGCCGGATGCGGTGCGCGCGGCGGTCAAAACGCTGGGAAGCTTTTCAACGCCGATGGGCGAGGTGTCGTTCGCCTCCAATCAAAGCCTGGTGCAGCAGGCCTATATCGGCAAATTGAACGTCGAGGGTCAATTCGACATCATCGCCGACAGCGGCGAAGCCATTATGCCAGAGCCTTATGATCCGCTGACCTTCCCGGGTAAGACCTGCGAATTGTAAGGGCGGCTTTATCGGCGGGCGCGATATGGACGCATCGCTCTTTCTAAATCAGCTGTTCAACGGCGCGAGCCTGGCGTCGATCTATCTCTTGGCGGCGCTGGGCCTCGCGCTGAGCTTTGGCCTAATGCGCGTCATCAATATGGCGCATGGCGAGATGCTCATGGTGGGCGGCTATCTCGCCTATCTCACGCTGATAATCGTTCCGGGGCCGCTGGGCATTTTGGTCGCCTTGCCCGTGGCGTTTATCGGCGCCGCAGCGATGGGCGGCGTGCTGCAAACCGTGCTCATCTCTCGCTTGTCCGCGCGGCCTCTCGATACGTTGCTCGCCACATGGGGCGTCAGTCTGATCCTGCAACAAGCTGCGCGCGACATTTTCGGCGCGATCGGCGTAGAGGTGCGCGCGCCCGATTGGCTCAATGGCGGGATACGGATCGCGGAAGGCGCGTTTGCGGGCGTTTCCATCCCCTCGGCGCGGATCTTTATCATCGTGATCACAGCGCTTGTTTTAGGCGGGCTCGCATTGGCGTTTCAATACACAAAAATGGGGCTTTTGATCCGCGCGGTGAACCAAGACCGCATGATGGCGGCGGCGACCGGGATCAATGTCAAACGCGTCGACCTTATTGTCTTTTGCTTGGGATCCGGCGTGGCGGGCCTGGCTGGTGTCGTCTTGGCGCTCTTAGGGCCGGTCACGCCAAGCGTTGGGCAAAGCTACATTGTTCCCGCCTTCTTGGTCGTTGTCATGGGCGGGCTCGGCAGCATTACCGGCGCAGCGATTGCCGCGCTTCTGCTCGGCATGTTCTCCGCCATGGCGCAAATCTCTGTTGATCTCAGCGTTGCTCAAGTGTTGATGCTGGTCTTCGTGATCTTGTTCATCCAGTTCAAACCGGAAGGCGTAATCGCGCGCAAATCGAGGGCGCTGGATGTCTGATCGCACCGCCGCGGCGCTGGAGAAATTTCAGGCGTTTAGCGCGCGGCTGGATCGCCTGCCGCGTTGGACGCCCTATGCGGTTGTCGCCGTCTTGGCGGTCGCCGCGCCCTACCTGCTGTCGAGCTATGATCTTAACCTGTTGGGACGCTTCTTGTCCTTCGCTGTGTTGGGTATGGGCTTAGTCCTGTTGTGGGGACATGGCGGCGTGTTAAGCCTCGGCCAGGGCGTGTTCTTCGGATTGGGCGGTTATTGCATCGCCATGCATATGAAGCTGTCCGATTTGCCCGCTGGCGAATTGCCGGACTTCATGGTGTGGAGCGGCGTGACGGAATTACCGTGGTGGTGGGCGCCGTTTGAGAACCCGGTATTTGCAGTTTTGGCCATCATCGCCGTGCCTGGCGTGTTCGGCGCGCTGTTTTCCTGGCTCGTCTTTCACCGCCGGGTTGGCGGCACCTATTTCGCATTGATCACCCAAGCGCTCGCTTTGGCCTTCGCCACGCTTTTGATCTCGCGTCAGGATTGGACGGGCGGCTTTAACGGACTTACGAATTTTTCGAATGTGTTCGGGTTCAGCTTCGCTGATCCCGCCACGCCGCGCGGGCTTTACTGGGTCACTTTGATTATTCTGGCGGCGTGTTTCTTCGGTCTCAAATGGTTGCTGTCGTCACGTTTCGGCGTGCTGCTGCGTGCATCCAGAGACGGCGAAAACCGCGTCCGATTTTTGGGCTATGACCCGGCGAATTTTAAGATCGCAGCCTTCTCCATCGCCGCCATGCTGGCGGGCGTTTCGGGGGCGTTATTCACCTTGCATGCGGGGAACATCTCGCCGGCGCTAGTCGGCGTGGTGCCCTCCATCGAGATGGTGATCTGGGTCGCGGTCGGCGGGCGGCACAGCCTCATCGGCGCGATCGTAGGCGCGCTTTTGGTGAATTTCGCGCGGGATCGGATTTCCAGCGCGTTTCCGGATCTTTGGTATTACTTCATTGGCGGCCTCTTTATCCTGGCGGTGACGTTCTTGCCGAACGGTTTGAGCGGGGCTTTGGATCGTTGGCGGGGGTCGAAAGCATGATCGTTCCGCCAATGAATTCGCCGCTTTTGAGCGTTGACGGCGTCACCGTGGATTTTGACGGCTTCAAAGCGCTGGACACTTTCAGCCTGGTATTGAACAGAGGCGAAACGCGCGTTGTTATTGGTCCGAACGGTGCGGGAAAGTCTACGCTGTGCGACACGATCATCGGCCGCGTGCGCGCCAGCGAGGGGCGTATCCTGTTCGAAGATGCGGACATCACGCATTTGCCGGAACATAAAATCGCGCAGCGGGGCGTTTGTCGAAAATTCCAGGCGCCCGGCGTATTGCCAACGCTGACCGTGTCGCAGAATCTAGAACTGGCTGCGCAGAAAGATCGACGCTGGTGGCGGGCCTTGCGACAAAGTATTGGCGAAGAAGTCGTATCGGTTGTCGACGAGACTCTAGACCGTGTGGACCTCACCGCGCGACGCGCCGAGCCGGCGGGTCTTTTATCTCATGGAGAAAAGCAATGGCTGGAAATCGGCATGGCGGTCGCGACGGGCGCCCAGCTTTTGCTATTGGACGAACCCACCGCAGGCATGGGCCCGGAGGAAACGCGTCGCACGGCTGAGTTGATCCGAGATTTGGGGGATGAACGCACCATTCTCGTTATCGATCACGATATGAGTTTTGTTGAGCAATTGCAGGCGGGCGTCACTGTCATGCATCAAGGAAAATTCCTGTTCCAGGGCGATATTGAAGAAGTACGCAAAGACCCGGAAGTGGCCGCCGTTTATCTGGGGCATACGGCATGAGCGACATCCTCTTGTCCCTCAAAAACATCTCGACAGCCTATGGGCAAAGCCAAGTGCTCTGGGACATTGATTTGGAGATCCGCCATGGTGAGGCGATGGCCCTGATCGGTCGAAACGGCGTCGGTAAAACGACCCTGCTGCGCGCGATTATGGGCGTTCAACCGGCTTTGACCGGATCGATCGATTTCGATAATGAGGACGTCACAAACCTCAAAAGCCATCTACGCGCCCGCGCAGGGGTCGGCCTGGTCCCTCAAGGACGTCACATCTTCCCGCATCTCACCGTGATGGAGAATCTGGAGACCGGACTATCGGCGCGCGGGGGGCGCGGCGAGGATAAAGTGCCGGATTACATCTTTGATCTCTTCCCGAAGCTGGGCGAGGTCCGTAAACGCAATGGCGGATTTCTGTCGGGCGGCGAACAGCAGCAATTGGCGATCGGCCGTGCTCTGGCCGGCGCGCCGAAGCTCTTGCTGCTGGACGAGCCCACCGAAGGCATTCAACCCAATGTGGTGCAACAGATAGAAGACGCGCTGCGTAGCATCCGCACTGAATTGGGCGTCTCCATATTGATCGTCGAGCAATATATCGATTTTGTCTGGCGCTTTGCGGACAGCTTCTGCGCCATGCAGCAGGGAAAGATCGTCGCGCGCGACAGCGTCGCCGCCGTTAGTGTGGAAGAGGTCGCGCATTTGGTCCGGATCTAGCCGCCAATTATTCGGACAAGGCTCTCACAGCGCAGGCGGCCGCGGCCGCCCGGGTCTCGACGCCGAGCTTCTCGAAAATATGTTCTAAATGCTTGTTGATCGTCCGCGGGCTCGCGCCGAGGTTTTCGCTAATCACGCGATTGGGCTTGCCATAGCTGACCCATTGCAAGACTTCCGCTTCGCGCCGGGTAAGGCCGAAATGCAAGGCGAGCCGTTCGGCGTCCGCGCCTTCCCGCACATCCTTCAGGCGAAAAATGATCTCACCAGGCGCTTTGCGGCTGACGACCAGAGCTTCCAACGCAAAATCGTCGCGATCAATTTTCTTTGAGGCGCCTTCGTCTGGATCTTCCTGGATGAATTTTTGCAGCCCCAGAGGCGCACACCCATCGGTGGGCGACCAGCAGGGATCATACGCCTGCAGCAATTTGTCGGCCTCCGGCGTCGACCACAGCAGGGCGGCCGTTGGATCCACGGCGAAGACATGCCGGCCGACGGCGTCCAATGCCGACAAGCTGGATCGCGATTGTTTGGCGTTAGCGAGATGCACTTTCACCCGCGCGAGCAATTCTTCAACGACGATGGGCTTGCGGACATAATCCACGCCGCCGGCTTCTAGCGCGTCGACCGCGTGTTCCGGCGCTGTAAGTCCGGTCATGAAGATCACCGGAATGTCGGCGATATCGGGTTGCTGTTTGATACGGCGCGTCGTCTCAAATCCATCGATCCCTGGCATTACCGCGTCCATCAAAATGACGGACGGCTTAATCTTGCCGAGCACGTCCAGCGCCGCTTCACCGCTAATGGCGACATGCACGTCCAAGCCGGCGCTCTCCAGCGTGTCTGTCAGGAATTGTAAGGATTCCAGCGTGTCGTCGACGATCAGGACGCGGTCGTTAGGCGCGGGGTCAATCATGGGGCTCTTCATGCTCCGAGGCGATGTCCGCGACGCCGGCCAGATCAAACGCATCCAAGCGCGATTTGATGCGCTGGGCCGTTAGGTTTGAGTCAGGCGCGGCCGCTTCCAACAAGTCCAACCCTTGTTTGACGCCGCTGACATGTCCTGTCTCGGCGCTAGTTTTAATCTTCTTTAGAATCGCTCCTAGGTCACTTGATGTCGGCTGCGTCATAATTGCGGGCGATGATGCGGGCCGCGCGTCGCTGGGTTCCGGCGCGCCGCGAACCGAATCGGTCGTTTGCAGAATGCGCGGCGCCGCCAGAGCGGCGTTCAGATCGTCGAAATTGAAGGGCTTGGCTAAAAATTTGTCATGCAATTCGTGTTTTGGGTCATGTGTTTTCGCGCTCTGCGCATCCGCGGAAATCATTACGATGTACAGCCGAACGCCGTAGCGGGCGCGCAGGCTTTCCGCAGCGTCCCAGCCCGATTGGTCAGGCATGTTGACGTCCAACAGCGCGATATCGGGCGAAAAATTCTCCGCCGCTTGCAAGCCGCTCGCGACGTTGCCGAACGCAGCGATTTGATACCCTTGAGGCGCCAAAAAGCTGGAGACAAGCGCGAGCTGGTTTGGATCGTCGTCAATCATCAGCACTTTTTGCTCATGGCCGATCTCGGCGTCCACGGCCTCGCGGCGATGGCGCTTGTCGATATCATCCTTCATGGGCCGAGAAAGCATGGCGCGCACACGGAACGACGTGCCGGCGCCGACTTTGCTCTCCACCGTAATCTCAGCGCCCATCACGTGCGCCAAAACACGGGCGATGGAGAGGCCAAGCCCAATGCCCGGCGCCTTGGACGCGCCGATTTGATCGACCCGTTCGAAGGGTTCGAAAATGCGGTTGATATTGTCCGGCGAGATGCCGACGCCAGTGTCGCTAATCTCAAAATGGGCGATTTCGCTGCGATAGCTGATGCGGAAGACGATATCGCCTCTGGGCGTAAATTTGATGGCGTTTGAGAGGATGTTGATCAGGATTTGACGCAGCCGCTTTGGGTCCGTGCGCACATATTCGGGTAAATTCTTCGCGGGGTCGTAGACAAAGTTCAGCCCCTTCGCTCGGGCTTGCGGGCGCAGCATGTCGGCAATCTGGTCCAAGAAATCGGGAAAGTTAACGATGTCGCGTTCAAGCTTTAAGACGCCGCCCTCGACCTGCGACATTTCCATCAAGCCTTCGACCAAATTGGACAGGTGTTCCGAGCTTCGACGAATGACGCGGCCTGCATTTTCCGGTGCGCCGACGCCGCCTTTCTCTAATAATTGCGCATAGCCGTAGATCGAGTTTAGCGGCGATCGGATTTCGTGGCTGACGCTGACTAAGAAGCGGCTCTTGGCGCGATTAGCGTCTTCTGCGATCTGCTTGGCGTGTTGCAGTCTGCCGTCGGTGACTTCGTGCGCGGCGATCTCCTCGACCAGCTTTTCCATATGGTGCGCCGTTTCGCGGAATGCGGATTGGCGCGATCGGTGCGCGAGCACAACGATCCACGCCGTCACGCCGGCGATTAGTGTGAAGACCACAAACACGTCGCTCAACAGGCTGCGCATATCGGCCGCGGCGGCCGCGCTGGAGGGCGTATGGTGCCAATAGATCAGGACAAGCACGCTCGCGATAGAGAACGTCGCAAGCAGGATCAATCCGGCGGATTGTCCGATTGTCGTGTTGGCGTATTGCGAAAGCGATTTGGGAAGAATGCGCTCGAACAAACGCATAGATTGCTCATCGAAGCGCGAATTCGTTTTGCACATGTCCTGGCAGCGCACTTCTAGCGTGCAGCACAAGGAACAGATCGGCGCTTTGAACATGGCGCAACCCGCCATGTCTCGCGGTTGGAATTCGTTTTCGCAGATCGTGCAGGCGATCGGGGCGTCGTCGTCTGACAATTCCGGCGTGCGCGCGAGATAGTAGCGGCCCTTTGTGAACCAGGCGATCATCGGTGCGGCCAAGAATGCGACGCAAAGGCCAATGACGGGGGAAAACGCTTCGGCTATATCGCCAAGAAGTCCCGAATAGGCGAGGCCTGACGCAATCGCTGAGAGCAGAAGCGCGCCGACGCCGACGGGATTGATGTCGTAAAGATAGGCGCGCTTGAACTCCACGCGCTTGGGTGACAGCCCAAGCGGCTTCGACACGACAAGATCCGCGGTGAGCGCGCCGATCCACCCGGCGGCGAGATTGGCGTAGAGCATCAAGACGCCCTCGATGGCGTCGAAAATACCCATTTCCATCAGGAGAAGCGCTAAGAGCACATTGAAGACAAGCCATACCACGCGTCCGGGATGGCTGTGAGTGAGTCGTGAGAAGAAATTCGACCACGCGATCGAGCCTGCATAGGCGTTGGTGACATTGATCTTCAACTGGCACACGACCACGAAAAGCCCGGTGGCGATCAGCCCGAACTCCGCGCTGGAGAAGATGTCCGTAAACACAGTTCGGAACATCGCCGTCGGGCTGGAGGCGTCGGTGTCCGATCCGCCCAGGCCGAGGACATAAACCGCAAGCACGGATCCCAAAAGAAGCTTCACGCCGCCGATAAGGACCCAGCCCGGCCCGGCCGCCATAACGGCGACGAGCCATTTGGTTCTGCCGATTTTCTCCGGCTTTGGCATGAAGCGTAAATAGTCGGCTTGTTCCCCGATTTGGGGCAGCAAGGACAAAAGCGTGGAGAGCGCCAATCCGAAAAAGAAGAGGCTGACGCCTTCGCCGGCGCCGTCTTCGCGCCCGACAAACAATGTCCATTGCTCTAAAGCGGGCCCGCCCTTCCAGAGAATATAGGCGATCGGAGCAAGCTGCAGAGCAATCCAGATCGGCTGCGTCAGCGCCTGGAAGCGTGTAATGGCGCTCATGCCGTAAAGCGCGATCGGGATCACGACCAAAGTGGAGATAAGGTGCGCGATACTGATATGAACGCCGAGCAGCGCTTGAATGGCGACCGACATAATGCTGGCTTCCACCGCGAAGAGGAGAAAGGTGAATGACGCGTAGATCAAAGAGGTGAGGGTGGACCCCAGATAGCCAAAACCCGCACCGCGGGTCAGGAGGTCGATGTCCAGCCCTTCTTTGGCGGCGTGATAGGCGATGGGTATGCCGACCAGAAACATGAGCACGACGGCTGCGCCGATGGCGGCGACGCTGTTGGTGAAACCGAAGGCGAGGGTGATGCTGGCGCCGATGGCTTCGCAAGCAAGGAAGGCCGTGGCGCCGATCGCCGTGCCGGCGACTGTGCGCGCGGACCAACGACGCGCCTTATCGGCGGTATAGCGGAGCGCATAATCCTCAAGCGTTTGGCTCGCCACCCATTTGTTGTAGAGGCGTTTTTCCCGAACGATGTAGTCGCTGCGCGTCATTTTAGCCGCCCAATCGCGCGCCAATTTCGGACGGCGCGATCTTCTTGTGTATGGTCAAAGTCTAGACGCCCATCGTGCATTTGATAACGCACCGAGGCCTTAGAGACGCCGTTACGTCTAGAATTGCGGCGCCTGTCATGGGGGAAAGCGGCGCGACTGCCTGCTTGAGCGGCAAAAAAACCCAAAAAACAAACAACGTTCCCTCGATTGAGGAGGAAACGCTGTTCGTCGCCTTAACGCCGGTCGGTTCGCGCCGCCCGATCTGAAGTCCAACTGCCCAAACTACTCTATCGGCTTCTTCTTCAAGGCTTTCCGTAATTTACGTCGATCTCTTCCGCGAGGCCTTTCTCTCGGCCTTCAATGCCGGCTTCAGGCTGCATGTCTTCGGTCGTCAGCTCCGACAGATAGCCGCCGTCGGTGATGCCCTTTTTGCGCATAGCGACGCCGGTTAGGCAGGCGTGCATGATAAAGTTTGAGTTGAGCGCTGAGCGATAAGTGCTGTCCAGATTGGGCGCCAGCTCAACAATCTCAAAACCGATAACATCGCTTTCCGAGCAAAGACCCCGGACAATCGGGATCGCCTCGCGCATCGTCAGTCCGCCAGGGACGGGAGTGCCCGTACCCGGCACGAAGGCGGGATCCAACACGTCGACGTCAAATGAGATAAAGAGCTTTTCCGTGCCTTCGCGCGCATCCGCAAGCGCTTCTTCCATCACCGCGGGCCAGCCGTATTTTTCCACTTTCGGCATGGTGTGGTAGCGCAGGCCGTTATTGCGCATCCATTCAAACCCATCCGCCGAAGGCCAGGCGCCGCGCAAGCCGACTTGGACAAAGTTTTCGCCCTTTACATGGCCTTCCTTAATGGCGCGATAGACCGGTTGTCCGTGCGTCAAAAAATGCGGGCGATCCTTGCCGGCGTCGAAATGGCTGTCGAAATGGACGACGCCGAAACTGCCCTTGCCGTGTACGTCGGCGAGACCCGCGATATCGGGATATTCCAAACTATGGTCGCCGCCGACGATGAAGGGAATGGCGCCGGTTTCAGCGATCTCGCGAATACGTTCGCGCACATGCTGAACCGATATTTCGGTGCTCATATTGTCGATAGCGATATCGCCATAGTCGACAATGTTCAGCTCTTTGGACGGATTGACCATGGTGTACATGTCCACCCCGCCGGCGCCGCCCTCATTGCGCATCGCCATAGGGCCGAATTTCTGCCCGCGATGATAGGAGCCCATGTCCAGCGGCGCGCCGACGATTGCGACGTCGACGTTACCTGCGATCAGATCTTCCGGATAAACCGCAATCGGAGCATCGGCGAAGGTTCGAATGCCGGCGCGGCGGCTATTGGCGTAATAGCTGACAGAGAATGGCCCAGGCTCCCGCTCGGGGTTCATTGCGCGGGGGTTCATCACCTTCCAGGAATTAAAGCCGGACGACTCCGTATTCATCGGGATCGAGGCCATATCGGTCTCGGGATTGAAAGCTGATGCTTCCTCCACCGACATCATGCCTGCGACGAAGGCTTCGATCTGCTCTTCATTGCGGTTTTCTAAGCGCTGATAGAGTTTCTCGCGGGTGCCGGTGAACCGTTCCGCGCTTTTAGACCTTAGATAGTCTTTTTGTTCTTCAGACAGGCTTCCCGTTTTGCGCTCAAGCCAGCCAGGAAGATCGACAAGTTCTTCTTCTTCTGTCTCGGCGGTTTGCGAAAGGGCGAGCGGCATCGCGGAGACGCCTGCAAGAGACGCGAATGCGAACGCCGCGCTCAATGCTGTGATTTTGATGCCCATACTCTCGATTTCCACGTCTTCTGCGGCGGTTTTCGCAATTTCCGCACGATACAACACTAGCCCCGGCGGGTATGGCCGCGCCAATGGGGCAAATGACGTAGGGCGCGTTTAGTCCAGCGCACATGCGCCCGACGTCATGTCGGTTAGCGCCTCAAAGCGGACAGTTTGATGCGTTTGAATGAGTTTAGAGACGTCGTCGTCAATTGGACCCAGCTCTAAATATGCGCCGTCCGCTGTTTCAAAGCGCAGGAATGTATTGAGACCCGGAGCGGGCGACAAAGCAAGCGCCTGAGGCGTCATGCGCTTTTCGGTCTCAGGGACGAAGGCGTTAAGGTCGGCGTAGGTAAAAATGCTTGTCGGCGGCGCGAAGGATTTTAGCTCAAACACTTCCGCGTTTGACAAGGCGAGAAGCGCCGCGTCGTTCTCACCTCGTTTGGCGAAGCGCACAAACGCCGCCCGTTCGCCTCCAAGCGCTTGGGTCAGCCGTGTAAATCCGCGCGCGCCCATTTCCAAATGCGCCATGTCCAAGCTCGTCGACGCGAGCGTTGAAGGCGTCTCCTCTCGCCCGACGTGTTCGTCCGTTGAAATCTCCAGCGTGAGCGCGACCGTCTCGGATCTATCGCCAATGCGAAGCTCGCTCTCCTGATAGAGAATGCTCTGCGAGGCCGCTTTCACGGCGCAATGGGCGTCCGGACAAAGCGGCTCATAATCGATCCGAAAATTGAGGGCGTAGATCTCCCCATCCAAATCGCGGCCGGAGAACGCCGACAATGCACAATTGGGTCTTTCGTCCGCGAATGCGGCTGTCGCTGCAAGCGCGCTTGCAGCGAGACAGAGGATGGCGCGCGGGGCGATCAGGCTAGAGCCCTCCGTGCATGCGAAGGAAGTCCACGACCTTGTCGGCGCCATCGGTCGTCTTCAGGTTCGTCATCAAAACGGGACGTGATCCTCGCGCTTCCATTGCGTCCGCCTCCATTCGATTCAAATCCGCACCTACCGGGCCTGCGAGGTCGGTTTTATTGATGACAAGCAAATCAGACCGAGTAATGGCGGGGCCGCCCTTGCGGGGGATATCGTCGCCTTGGCACACTGAGATGACGTAGAGCGATAAGTCCGCGAGTTCCGGCGAGAAGGTCGCCGCGAGGTTGTCGCCGCCGCTTTCGATCAGGATGAGGTCGAGATCCGAATGGCGCGATTTCAGCGTTTCGATCGCGCGAAGATTGATGGAGGCGTCTTCGCGGATCGCTGTGTGTGGACAGCCGCCCGTCTCTACGCCTTCGATGCGATCCGAAGAAAGGGCCTGCATGCGCGTCAAAGCCTCGGCGTCTTCCTGGGTGTAGATGTCGTTGGTGACGACGCCGATCGAGAGGCTATCGCGCATAGCGCGACACAATTGCGCGGTCAGCGTCGTTTTGCCTGTGCCGACTGGACCGCCGATGCCGACGCGTAGGGGCCCATTGCTTGTTGCGCTCATGATCTAAAAATCCTCGACGGAAGTGTTTCGTGCTGCAAGCTCATAATGTCGGCGATGAAGGTGCATCCGCCAAGATCTTCTAAGCTTGAGCCAGCAGCTCTCTTTGCGGTTTTGAGAATGTCCGCCTCCAGCGCCGCGAGCAGTCGAACGCCGTCTTGCTGGCCGAGCCGACCGAGCCGCAGCGCCGCTTGGACGGATGCGCTGACCAGGGTGTGCAGATAGGCGCTGAGCGTCGGTTGAAGCGGAATGTTACGACGACCGGCGACCGCGCCCACGGCGACCGGCATGGGCGCTGAACTCAGCGTGGCGTCTCCATCTGAAGCCCAAGCGCCGGCCGCCGTTAGAAACGCGTCGCCTTGCGCGACACTCTCATCCCGCCGTTCCGCGCCATTAGCGAACGCCTCGCAATGATCCGCGAGCGCTTGGAGAGCTTCCGCATCTTTTGCGACGCGCCAGCTTTCGGCGCAGTAGATCGCGTCATTCCAAATTGACCCCTGCATGAGCTGAACTCGAAGCCAGTCTTCCAGCGCTTGCACGTCGGCGATACGATCCGTTGCGAAAGCTGTCTCAAGCCCCTGGCTATAGGCGAACCCGCCAACCGGGAAGGCGGGCGACAACCACGTCATCAGGCGAATGACGCCTTGATCGGTAAGGCCGTTTGGATCGCTAGCCATGGGCGTGGTGATGCGGCTTGGCGTAGGCGCCGCCCTCCGGATCGAAGCCCGCTGTCACGGGCCGTACCTCCGCGCCGAGACCTTCCAGCATGTCTTTGATGACATGGTCTTGGCGAATAAGGATGCGGTCGGATTCGATCTGAGCCGGCAAATGCCGATTGCCGATCTGCCAGGCCAGCGCGAGCAAATGTTGCGCGTTCTTCGCCGTCACCAGATAGAGCGCCTCGGGCGCGGCGCGCACTTCGATGATCCTCCCATCCTCCAGCGCCAACCCGTCGCCTTGGCGTAAGAGCCGCGTCTCTGGGAGATCGAGTAAAAACTCAATTCCGCCATCCGACACCATCCGAACCCGCCGGCGACGCCGATCTGTCTCATCCAGCGTGATCGTATCGGCGGGCGATGAAAACTCGCGTGTGATTCCGGTCGCGCGCATGGGTTAGAACAGGAAATAGCGCTGGGCCATCGGAACGATCTCCGCCGGCTCGCAGGTCAACAGCTCGCCATCGGCGCGGACCTCATAGGTTTCAGGATCCACGTCTATTTCCGGCAGATAGGCGTTGAGTTTCATCGCGGATTTGCCGATGCCGCCGCGTGTGTTGGTGACAGCCAGCAATTGTTTTTGCAGGCCCAACGCGTCTTGAAGTCCGTCATCCATCGCCGCTTGTGAGACGTAGGTGACCGCCGTAGCCGCGAGCGCGCCGCCATACGCGCCGAACATAGGCCGCATGTGCACGGGTTGCGGGGTCGGGACGGAGGCGTTGGGGTCGCCCATCGGCGCGGCAGCGATCATGCCGCCGATTAACACCATGTCCGGCTTTACGCCGAAAAAGGCCGGCGACCACAAGACCAAATCCGCACGCTTGCCGATTTCGATCGACCCCGTTTCATGCGCAAAGCCCTGCGCGATGGCGGGATTGATGGTGTATTTCGCGATATAGCGTTTCACACGTTCATTGTCGTTATCGCCCGTTTCTTCAGGCAAGCGGCCGCGCTGGCGCTTCATCTTGTCGGCGGTTTGCCAGGTGCGGATCAACACCTCGCCGACGCGACCCATAGCCTGGCTGTCGGATGCGATAATCGAAAACGCGCCCATATCGTGGAGGATGTCCTCCGCCGCGATGGTCTCTTTGCGAATGCGGCTTTCGGCGAAGGCGACGTCTTCGGCGATGGCGGGATCCAGATGATGGCATACCATCAACATGTCCAAATGCTCCGCCACCGTGTTGACCGTATAGGGGCGCGTCGGGTTGGTGGAGGAGGGGATAATGTTATCGAACCCGCAAACTTTGATGATGTCCGGCGCATGCCCGCCGCCTGCGCCCTCCGTGTGAAAGGCGTGGATGGTGCGTCCGGCGATCGCGTCTAGCGTGCTTTCCACAAACCCGCTTTCATTGAGCGTGTCGGTGTGGATCATCACCTGCACGTCGAACGCGTCCGCAACGCTCAAGCAGCAATCGATCGCGCCGGGCGTCGTGCCCCAGTCTTCATGGAGCTTCAGCGCCGCCGCGCCGCCGCGCACCATTTCTTCCAGCGCCGCTGGTTGGGACGCATTACCCTTGCCCGAGAACGCCAAATTCATCGGAAAAGCGTCCGCCGCCTGGATCATACGCGCGATATGCCAGGGGCCGGGCGTACACGTCGTCGCCAGCGTGCCATGCGCCGGACCGGTGCCGCCGCCGACCATTGTGGTGACGCCGCTCATCAGCGCTTCTTCGATCTGCTGAGGGCAGATGAAATGGATGTGCGCGTCGATCCCGCCGGCGGTCAGGATTTTGCCTTCGCCGGCGACTGCTTCTGTGCCGGGCCCGACAATGATACTGACGCCGGGCTGCGTATCGGGATTTCCCGCCTTTCCGATAGCGGCGATGCGGCCATCCTTCAGCCCGATATCGGCTTTAAATATACCGGTGTAATCAACCACGAGGGCATTGGTGATCACCGTGTCGACCGCGCCCTCCGCGCGCGAGGTTTGGGATTGTCCCATCCCATCGCGGAGCACTTTGCCGCCGCCGAATTTCACTTCTTCGCCGGGAATGGCGAGATCGGATTCAACTTCGATGAAGAGCTCTGTATCGGCCAAGCGGACTTTGTCGCCCTTGGTCGGGCCGTACATGGAAACATAAGCTGCGCGAGATAAAGTCGACATCGCTAAAGCGCGCCCATAATCGCTTGCCGGAACCCAAATATGCGGCGCGCGCCTAGAACCGGCGTTAACGTCACATCGCGCGCTTGGCCGGGCTCGAAGCGGACGGCGGTTCCCGCCGCAATGTCGAGCCGCATGCCCCGCGCTGCGCCACGATCAAACTCCAAGGCCGGATTGGCTTCGAAGAAATGATAATGCGATCCGACCTGCACAGGCCGGTCGCCCGAATTCGACACTTTGAGCGTCAATTTGTCTTGGCCGGAGTTAAGTTCGATATCGCCGTCCGCGAGTTGGATCTCGCCCGGGATCATCCGCGCCGGTCCTTTTTGCGGATTGGCGCGCGCTCCTTTTTGCGCATTCTCAATCCGATCCAAGCGCAGCCTCCGATAAGGATCGCTGCGAACACCACGCTTCCCCATACATGGATGTGGGGTTCGGCTGAAGCGTGCGCATGGGCTATGGGCGTCGGCAAGGCGACAACAAAAAGAGCGGAGATTGGTTTCATATCGCGGCCTTTCATCGGATCGGCTCGTGGACTGTGACGAGTTTCACGCCGTCGGGAAACGTGGCTTCGACTTGGATTTCGGGGATCATTTCCGCGACGCCCGCCATAACTTGGTCGCGCGAGACGACATTCGCCGCGACGTCCATCAATTCGGCGACGCTGCGGCCGTCCCGCGCGCCCTCGACAACGAAATCAGAAATTATGGCGATCGCCTCGGGATGGTTCAGCTTTACGCCGCGCTCCAGCCGGCGATGCGCCATTTGGGCCGCCATGGCGATGAGCAATTTGTCTTTCTCACGCGGCGTTAAATGCATGTCGCGTCTTCACCCTCTTCAACGCCTTAAAACCCCCAGCTTCGCGGGACGCCGGACGGCCCTCGGATCGCCATCATCAGCTCTAGCAGCGCTTTTCTCAACTCGTACCCTGACGGCGCAGTCAATCGTATAAGTAATTTGCCCCAGGCATCGACCGGCCAATACGACGCCCCTCCAGTGATCTTCGGGGATTGCGCGATTGTTTGCCGGCACGCTTTAAGCGCCTCCTCAGCGTTTTTGGAAACATGAAGCAGAGTTGCGGTCGCGACATCGCCATTCGCGATCGCCGGCTGATCGAGCTGAGCGCGGACGGCGCCATCCAATTTGACGGCTTCGACATGGATGGGCCGGCCTTCTGATTTTACGGTCCAACGATCTTCGAAAGCTCCTTGAACAACGTTCTCACCCATATCAGTTCGACCCCAAATGGCGGCCTCCAGAGCTAAGAAATCCGCGCCCGGGGCTAAATCGACATTCAGGCTTCGGCGAAATCGCGCGCGATCGAACAGGATGGTTTCCTGCGGCGCCCAGAAGAGCCGCGCGTCGGCCGCGACGCTAAGATCGATATCATAGGTCGCGTTTGGACCGATTGAGCGATAGACGCGCTCGCAGGCCTGGGTGGTCAGCGTCACATCCGCGCCGGATTGAATGTTTGCGTGAAATTCAAACTGGTCGCCGCCGGTTAGGCCGCCCGCAGTGTTGATGATCACAGCGTCTAAATCCGCGTCGAACGCGCGACGCGGGAAGCGTAGTTTGAACGCGCCTTCTTGATAGACGCGCTTTACCCGTGTCTTGCCGTCCAATACGCCCGCCGACAAACGGCCCACGCCGACGCTGCGCTGCAATTCGACCGCGGCGGCGGCTTGCGATTGTGAAACCGAAGAGGACATGAAGGCATCGGAGCGTGCAAAGCGAGTGCGGTCAAATCATTCGTGGTATTTGGCCGGCCTGCGCTTACTTGCTCAAAATTGAGGCGACGGTTTCAACCATAGATGTTCGCCAATCCGGCGCTGTCCATACAAATGTATCTGTGAATTTCTGCGTCTCGAGTTGCGAGTTCGGCGGGCGGATCGCCGACGTTGGATACTTGGCGGTTTTGATGTTGTTGACCGCCGCAGACTCCGGACGCCTTGCGCTGAAAAAGTCCCTTTCTAGCGGCGGCTTTCTCTGCGAGTTTTTCCCTAAACTAAGGC
>JBCCMB010000025.1:0-26105 GCA_039026555.1 Pseudomonadota bacterium | reverse complement strand
TTTGACGCCCTAAGAGGCGCCCGCGTTTCCGACATCAGATTGTAAATTGACTATGAAGTCTTTTGGGCGCATGTGGACGGCGGGCCAGGCGCCCCCAACGGCGCTCAGCCTATCTGTGAGGATAGGAGACAATCAGATGACGACACCCGTCAAACCCGAAATGCGCCCCGAGTGCGCGCATTTTTCGTCTGGGCCGACCGCTAAGCGTCCGGGCTTTTCCCTTGAAAATTTAGAGACCGCTGTGCTTGGGCGCTCGCACCGCTCCAAAACGGCCAAGGCGCGTTTGAAAGAGGCGATCGACAAAACACGCGACGTTTTGGGCGTGCCGGATGATTATCGGATCGGCATCGTCCCAGCGTCGGACACGGGCGCGGTTGAGATGTGCATGTGGTCCATGCTGGGCGCAAAACCGGTCGACGTGTTCGCGTGGGAGAGCTTCGGCAAGGATTGGGTGACGGATGCGCAGAAGCAGCTGAAGCTGGACGATTGCGAATTGCATGTCGGCGATTACGGCGTGCTGCCGGATTTCTCTAAAGCGCGCGACGATGCAGACATCATCTTCACCTGGAACGGCACGACCTCAGGCGTGCGAGTCGCCAACGCCGATTGGATCAAGCCGAACCCGGAACGTGTCGTTATTTGCGACGCCACATCAGCTTGTTTCGCGCAGGACATGGATTGGGCGAAACTCGATGTGGTGACCTATTCCTGGCAAAAAGTACTGGGTGGGGAAGCCGCGCACGGCATGCTTATACTTAGCCCGAACGCCGTGCGTCGGTTGGAGACCTTTACGCCCGACCGTCCTTTGCCGAAGCTTTTCCGCATGACGAAAGGCGGAAAGCTCAATGAAGGCATTTTCGAAGGCGCGACCATCAATACGCCCTCCATGTTGTGCGTGGAGGATTACATTCAAGCGCTGGATTGGGCCGCAGGTCTCGGCGGCTGGAAAGGCCTCAAGGCGCGGTCCGACGAAAGCCTGAAAATTCTGGAAGATTGGGCGGCGACAACCGATTGGGTCGATTTTCTCTGTGCTGATCCTGCTTTGCGGTCCAATACGGGCGTGACGCTGAAGATTGTGGATCCGCGCATTGCGGCGCTGTCGATCGACGACCAAAACGCGTTCGTCAAAAAGATGACCGGAAAGCTGGAAGCGGAAGGCGTCGCCTTTGACGCCGCCGGGTATCGCGACGCGCCTCCGGGCCTTCGCATCTGGTGCGGCGCAACGGTTGAGCCGTCCGATGTCGCTAAACTGACGCCCTGGCTCGATTGGGCGTTTGAGGCGACGGCTTCGGAGTTGTCGGCGGCGTAAGCCATGCTTCGACTGCGACACGCGCCTGCATTTGCACCTGTCTTCCGATCCCAACGTGCACTCGATCCTAATCGATCCTTTGGCGACCAACACCGCCGCCCATCGGTTTTTCGAGCGCCTGGGATTCAAATTTAGCGAAGCGCGCCGCTTTGGGGCAGATAGGTGCTTCGTCTACCGACTAGACCGCGCCGATTGGCGCAAAGGAGGGGCGTAATGGCCCGAGAAACCAGTCAAACCATCCGCCGTTGGGGTGATGAAACCTTCGGCAATGTTCTAAATCTCTCAACTCTGGTCGCCCGCGCGCGATTAGAGATCGAAGAGCTCGAGCAGGCGGTCGGTGAAAACAACCCCGACCATATAGGCGAAGAAGCGGCCGACGTCGCCATCCTGCTACACCGGCTCCTCGGCCTCATCGGCAAAGAGCTCGACGAAGAAGTCGACGCCAAAATGAGCGTCAATCGAGCGCGCAAATGGCGCCCGTCCGGCGACGGCGTCGGCCGTCACATCTAATCCCAAAATTCTTATCTCTCTCGGAGACACAAATGCCTAAAGTTCTTATCGCCGACAAACTCGCCGCCGGGGCCGTAGACATCTTCAAAAACCGCGGATTGGAGGTCGATGTGAAAGTCGGTCTGTCCAAGGAAGAGTTGATCGACATTATCCCCGAATATGACGGCTTGGCCGTGCGCTCCGCTTGTAAGCCGGACGCAGACGTCATCGCCGCCGCGACCAACCTCAAAGTGATCGGCCGCGCCGGCATCGGGGTCGACAATATCGACATCAAGGCTGCGACCGCAAAGGGCGTCGTGGTCATGAACACCCCGTTCGGCAACGCGATCACTACGGCGGAGCATGCAATCGCGATGATGTTCGCCGCGGCGCGCCAAATCCCCGCCGCCAACGCCGGCACGCAGGCGGGCGAATGGCCGAAGAAAGCCTTTATGGGCTCAGAGCTATCCTTCAAAACCCTGGGCCTAATCGGGTGCGGCAATATCGGGTCGCTGGTGGCGGAACGCGCTTTGGGCCTTAAAATGAAAGTTGTCGCGTACGACCCGTTTCTGACGGCGGATCGCGCCGTTGAACTGGGCGTTGAGAAGGTCGAGCTAGACGAGCTTCTAGCGCGCGCGGACATCATCACACTGCACACGCCGCTGACGGATCAGACCCGCAATATCTTATCCGCCGATGCGCTCAACAAAACGAAGAAGGGTGTCATCCTCGTCAATTGCGCGCGCGGCGGCTTGGTTGATGAGGCGGCGGTTCGCGCCGGCCTAGACAGCGGTCATATCGGCGCGGCGGCTTTCGACGTCTTCATAGAAGAACCAGCGAAGGACAATGTATTGTTCGGCGCCGACAATTTTATCGCCACGCCGCATTTGGGCGCAGCGACGGTGGAAGCGCAGGACAATGTCGCCTTCCAAGTCGCCGAACAAATGGCGGATTACATCCTTACCGGCGCGGTCACCAACGCGCTCAACATGCCGTCGATCACCGCCGAAGAAGCGCCGCGCTTAAAGCCGTTCGCCGAACTGGCGGAGAAGCTTGGCCTGTTCGCCGGCCAAGTGGCCGATGGCGGCTTCTCCAAAGTCGAGATCGAGTATGAAGGGGAGGTGACGGAACTCAACCGCAAGCCGCTCACCGCCGCTGCGCTCGCCGGCGTGCTGCGCCCGGCTTTGTCGGACGTCAACATGGTCTCGGCGCCGGCGATCCTGGCGGACAAGGGCGCGGAGCTGACCGAGAGCAAGCGCGCCGAGAGCCCGACCTATGACAGTCTCATCCGGATTAAAATTTGCGTCGGCGACCGCTGGCGGACAGTGGCCGGCGCGATCGTCAACGGCCAGCCGCGCATTGTGGAAGTCAAAGGCATGGCGTTGGATGCGCGCTTCCGGCCGGTCATGTTGTTCGTCAACAATTCCGATGCGCCAGGCTTTATCGGCGCGTTGGGCATGTTGTTGGGCGATGCTGGCGTCAATATCGCCACGTTCAATCTCGGTCGTGATGAACAAGGCGGCGACGCGATTGCGCTGGTCGGCGTCGATCAAATCGTGCCGGATGACGTCCTGGCCAAGCTCAACGCGTTGCCGCATGTGCGTTATGTGAAAGTGCTCAGCTTCTAGGCGGGATTGTTGTTTTCAGACGATTTGGCTTCTCATCTTCTCCGCGCATGGTAACTATAAATCCATCAATGTGGGGACAGCGATGAAACGAACAATGCTAGCGGCGAGCATGACGCTCGTTGCGCCGACGGCTGGCGCTGAGATTTTGGACAGCGTGCGTTTGGGCGTTATGGCGCACAATATTGAGGTCACTGACGGTAAGAACGCGAACAAGGAAGACGGCGTCAACATTAATGGCGAAGTGCGGTTCGCAGCACTCGACGCGCTGAGCTGGATCGGATCTCCGCATCCTTATGTGATGGGGTCGGTGAATACCGATGGCGAGACGTCCTATGGCGGCTTCGGCGTAGAATGGGATTTCGAGTTTGCGCCAGGATGGAGGATCGAGCCGGGCGTTGGCTATGTGATCCATGACGGCGAAACGAAAAATCCCTTGCCTCTCGGATCCGCCGAGCGCACGCAATTTGGCGAGGACAACCTTCTTCTCGGGTCCGAAGACTTGTTTAGGACCTCCTTGGCGCTCACCCGCGATATCAATGAGCGTTGGGCCGTCCAGGTAATTTTCGAGCATTTGTCCCATGGCCAAATCCTAGGGAATGGCCGCAATCAGGGTTTGGATGAGTTAGGGATCCGGGCCGTTTATCGGTTCGGAGACTAAAAAATGGGCGACGCTCTTTCGAGCGCCGCCTCTAGTTCCACAAATCGCCCATTTCCAGCTCGCCGACAAAGCCCGGCTCGCGGTTGGAATAGGCTTCGCGTCCGGCGCCATAGGCTTGCAGGCGTCCAACGAGGCTGATCACGGGCGGGCCTGTGCGGACATTAACGTCCTCTAGGACCGCAACGATCTCGCGAAGCGTGGGCTCCTCAAGATCGACATTGTTCTCACCCAACGCTTCTGCCAGTCGCCAGCCGGCCGCGTCCAACGTCAACGCGACCGCGGCTTTTTCGCGGGCGCGCCAGACGTAAACGGCCATCCGGCCCTGGGCGAGCTCGGTGGTGTAATCCCGCAAGCAATTGCGGAATTCCAACGCCACGGCCTCCAACGCCTTGCGCGTGCGGACCGCGCCGAAGGGCGGCGGTAGGTCCGGCGCCGGCGGGATGGAGCCGCCAAACGCCTCCGGCTCCAAATCCGCCGCCGCTTTGTCGAAGAGCGCTTTTGCGTCCTTCGCGCGCGCCCATCGCGCCGCGATCGCGGGCCCTGCGTCAGCCCCGCGAATGCGGATGGCGAGTTCAAGCGCGATCGCCAAATCCGTCGCCGCTTGTCCATGAGGAACGGCGGCCAAGATTTTCGGCGTCCGCAACGCCGCTGGCAGCACGCCCAAAGGCGCGAACCGGTCCGGCGTTATTTGGGTCATATGCCGAAGCGCTTCATTGGCGTTCGGCTCGGCGAAGAGCGCTAGGAATTGCGCGTAGTCTCTGCGGCTCCAAAGCACTTCGCCCATTTTCGCCAACGCTCTCATGAAGCCGGGCGCATCTCCGCCGGCGATGGCGCGCGCGACGCAGGCGTCGCGTTCGCGCTCCACCAAAAGACGAAGACGCTTCACCGTTTCCGGAGGGTCGGCCGCCAAGCCGGCGAGGATCATTCCCGCAGCATGACGACGCGCCGTCGGCATCACGAAGAAGTCTTGGTGGGGCGCATCCCAGATACGCGCCACATCGTCGGCGTGATCCCCCGCCAGAAAATCCAGCAAGGGCGTGCGCGCGCCGGCTTTACCGTTTGCATACGCCGGACGCGCCTTAAACAAGGCGTTCATCCTGTCATCTCCTGATCGGCGCATAAGCGCGTCTACGCCGGCGCGGTGCGCCGGACGTGGGAGTTTAGATTTTGATCGGTAACGTCAGACGCAGCCGAGCCAATGCTCGGGACGCTGACGCGTCCCTCCGCTGAGAAGGGACGAATTTCGCGTGTATCGCTCTATTCGCCGCATGGGCATGGCTCCAAACAATGATCCGCGAGGCATGACGCCTCGGGACGCCGCTTATGGCGGAAGGTTGTGACGTGAATGTGACGAAGCGCAAAATTTTTCGCCGCGCGTAAATCTTTTCCAAGCGCCTTCGCGAGAGATTGGCGCCATAGAACCTGGAACGGGGATCAGTCAGATGGGATTTGACGCAACGGGCGGGAAACCGTTCAAAGCCGAAACGAACAATCTTTACTACGCAATGGTCGGCGTCGTTGTGCTCGTCGCATTCGCCTTCGTGATGTGGGGACCGGCTTGGCTGAAGGCGTTGTCGGGCGATACGCCGCGCCCGATCGCGGAGATTGTCGCGGGACTAGATAAAGACGCTGCGGCGGCCGCGCTGCATGAGGATGCATTCCCCGATCCCTTGTCGCGCGCGTTTATGGACCGCCTGCGCGAGAAACATCCAAGCGCCCATGCCGATTTGACCGCGTCCTTGGCCGACGCCGCTTTCTCCGGCGCGACACGTGATGATTTGACCGGCGTTGTCGGCGCGTGGAGCGTGGCTTTCGCGCAGAGGAACGCCAAATACATTGCGCGGTCTGACGCGGTCTATTTCGATCAAGCGCTTTATCTCGGCGCCGAGGCGCTTCAAACCCTGCGCCAAGCCGGCGGTGAGACATGTCAAGTCGAAGCGTTGCGTTCGGTTGTCTCGGATCCTGCCGGTTTAGCGGCGCTCAGCGCCTATGACGGCGCGTTCTATCAGCTTGGTTTGAAAGGTAACATCTTGCTCATGGATCTTGTGGAGAGCGGCCGCACCAATCCGCAGTCTTATCGGACGCCGTCCAAAAGCGACGAGATTGCGTTGCAAAACTTGATGGTGTCCATGATGGGCGATCCTGATGTCATGAAAATTGTACAGGCGGGCATGTCCCAAGATCCATCGGCGCTTGGCGATATGGATGTTTGTGCGTTGGGCGAGCGCGTGCTGGCGAAAGTTGGCGAGCTGCCAGCATCCACGAAACAGGCCGTCTGGGGCGCTATGATGTCCGGCGCCCAGGACAAATTGAGCTAGACTCGTAATTGAGGCGTCGCCAAGTGCGGCGGCTTGTGCTTAGCATTTGCTAGTCGATCGGCGTTTGGACGTATCTATCGCTGGCGGGGCGACGACGACGCGTATGACGCGCGGCCTGAAGCTGAAGGGGAGGCCAGATGGCCGATAATAGTTTTGCGGCCTTCTGGGACCAGGTCGGGCTTTCGACCGCGCAATTCAGCGAAGACCTCGCCGCTCAAATTCCAAAGCTGCGACAGACCTTTATGCGCGCGGCCCTCGCGATCGAGACTGATCTGCCGGAAATGGCGGACGTCCGCGACATCCTTGTAGAGGGCGGGGACGGCTTGATTCAGGCGCGTGTATACACCCCGCTCGCCGCCGGCGTCGCACCGGGGCCCGGAATTGTTTATTTTCATGGCGGCGGATTTGTCTTGGGCGATGTGGAGAGCTTCGATCATGTGTGTCGGCGCTTGGCGGCTGGATCGCGATGCCGCATTTTATCGGTCGGATATCGCCGCGCGCCGGAATACAAGTTTCCAAAACCGATGGAAGACGCGATCGCCGCGTTTGACTGGGCCGTGCGGGAATACAAAGCGTGGGGCGTCGATCCGGATCGATTGGCGGTCGCAGGCGATTCCGCAGGCGGAAATTTGGCGATCGCCGTGACGCGCAAAGCGTTGGAGCGCCAAACGACGACGCCGCAATTCCAGCTGCTGATCTACCCGCTGACGCAATTCGTCGATCTGCGGGATAAGGGCTTGCGGTTGAAGGAAGGCCCGTTTTTTTCACCGGCCTTGTTCGAGTTTTTCCAGAAATCCTATCTGCCGGAGGGCCATGATCCGATGGACCCCTGGGTGTCGCCTTTGTTTCTCAATAGTTTCGAGGGCTTGCCGCCAGCGCACATCGTCACAGCGGGCTGGGATCCGTTACATGACGAGGGTGAAGCCTACGCCGCCAAATTGAGAGCGTCGGGCGTCGAGGCCACGGTGCGCGATTACGCCAACCAACCGCACGGATTTTTCAACACGACGCCTGTGTCTATTGCGGCGCGCGAGGCCGTCGACGACGCCGGCCGCGTTGTCGGCGAGGCGCTCGGCGCAATCTAAGTAAACCGCCGGGTAAAAGAAACGGGCGGCCCCCTAAAGGACCGCCCGATAGTCTAGGCGTCTATGCGCCTTTGGTTAGAGTCAAACCCTAGTACTGAAGCGTGGCCTCGATACCGAGGATCCGGCCTTTGTTCAAAGGTGAAAACGTGTTGAACGCTGGGTTCGGGTCGAAAGGCGCGTTTACGCCGTTCGAGAAAGGCCCGGTGAAGAAAGTCAATTGCGTGTCGCCGCCAGCAGTGACTTCGTCGAGCAGGTTCTTGCCGTAAAGCGCTATTTCGACACCGTCGATAGGCGTCTGCCAAGCAATGTTCGCATCGACTATATCGGCCTCGTTGATGAAGCCGAAATTGTTATCCGTGTAAGCGAACTCATCACGGTGCTGGAAGTTCACACGGGTGACCACGGATCCGTTGTCGCCAAGGTCCAGGTCATAAATGAAACCGAAGCCATAGGTGGTTTCAGGGACCCGGGGCAAGGCCAAGTCTAGATCTGCTCCGTCCACCACGCCGTCGCTGGAAATATCAAACAGGACGTCCGTGTATTCCGCATCGATTAGGCCGAGGTTCGCGGTCACCAAGAAATTGTCGGTGATCGCAAAGCGACCTTCAAGTTCCAGTCCGAGAAGCTCGGCGTCCGCCGTGTTCAGAATGTTCTGGACAACGCCAGATACGGGGTCGGCGACATTCACTTCGCGCTGCATATCGCTGATCTCGGTGAAGAACACCGCAGAGTTAAGTTGTCCGCGACCGTCGGCTGTTTCGAACTTTAAGCCCG
Organism: Pseudomonadota bacterium; assembly: GCA_039026555.1. Classification (GTDB taxonomy): domain Bacteria; phylum Pseudomonadota; class Alphaproteobacteria; order Caulobacterales; family Hyphomonadaceae; genus JBCCMB01. The sequence continues at coordinate 17,844 of JBCCMB010000025.1, read as the reverse complement.
CTTCATAGGCGTCGACCTCTTCTTGGTCGAAAGACCGCGATTCGTCGGCCGGGAAGAGCGCCTCAAACGCAACCGCGTTTGTGATGCGGAAATTGTAGCCGCCGGAGCGGAAGCCGCGTGTGTAAGACGCATAACCTAGCGTGTTATCGTCAAAACGATATTCAACGCCGAATTTCGGCGTCACGCTTGACCAATCATCATCATCGGCAAAGCCATTGCCTGGATCGGTCGGGACGAAGGGGTTGGTGCCTGTGATGGGACAGGTGCCTTCCACAACGCTACATTCCGGGCGCGGACGCACATAAGTAATTTCAGCCTCTTTGTCCTCTTGGGAGAACCGAATGCCGGCGGTCAGCGTTAGCTTGTCGTTGACCTCGTAGTCGACTTGACCGAATAGGCCAAGCACAGTGTGGTCTTGGCGGCCGCCGCCATAAAAGCCGTTTGGAAGCGCAACCGCCGACGGTATGAAGCGGCGCTCCGTTACTGCGAGCTCTTGGTCGAAATAGTACACGCCCGTTGTGACGTCTGCTTTGCCGAATGTACCATTGTAGCGAAGCTCGTTTGAGATCTGATCCTGCTCGGATTCGGTTGTACTGTGGAAGATAAACACGGGGCTGGCGTCGATGTCGCCGCCCGTGTCTCCGATGTACTCGCGATAGCCAAATATGTTCGTAACAGTGCCGTTGCCGAACGAAACGTCCCAATCCGTGCGTAGAGACGCCGTCGTGATCTTAGTGTCGTAGAAACCAGGCTCGTTGATCGCGAAGTCAAAACTATCGCGGTCAAAAGAGCCCCGGTCTTGCGCCGACGGACCGTCGCCGCGGCTGTCGAAATACTCCAACTTACCTAAGAATGTCAGATTGTCGGAGGGCGTATACTCCAAGGCCCCGCGATAAATATAGGTCTGCGCTTCGCCGTGATTTTCGCCGTCCGCCAGGTTTTTGAAATAGCCGCTGTCGCCATTGAAATAAACGCCGAACTTGCCGTTCAGCTTGTCTTCGACGATCGGCCCGGAGACGACGCCCTGAATATAGCTGTTGATGCCGCCGCGATCATCATCGACGGGGCCTTCCACAGCTACGCGTGCTTTGGCTTCAAACTCGTCGGTAGGGTTGCCGGTGTTCAGAAGAACCGCGCCGCCTGTCGTGTTGCGGCCGAAGAGCAGACCCTGCGGGCCGCGCACCAATTCGACGCTGTCGAGGTCGAACAAGTCAAACACGACGCCAGCGTTAATGCCGAGATATACACCGTCGACGAACACGCCGACTGTTGGGTCGACTGAGGCGATCGACGAGTTCACGCCAAGACCGCGGATCGAGAAGTTGGCGTTGCCCCGCGAGGTGCCGATTTGGTCAAGCGAAACGTTTGGTGAGGAATAGCTCAGCCCATCCAAATCGCGCACTTTCAAGGCGTCCAGCGTATCGGCATTGAACGCGGTAACAGCCACAGCGACGTCTTGCGCGTTTTCAACGTCTTGAGCTTTCGTGGCGGTCACTTGGATCGGCGCCAGGATTCTTGCAACCGAATTCGGCTCGTTTTGGGCTTCTTCTTCTTGCGCTAACGCTGTCGGTGCGAACGCGACGCAAAATGACGCGCCCCCCAAAAGGGCTTTTGAAAATTTCATAATGCTCTCCCTTTGCGGGTACTAAAACCCGTCTCGTTGTCTATCTGGTTGTTAGATAGCGCGCTGGCGGGCGCGACAAGGCGTTTTGGCGCCTAAATAATAATCATCATGCACATGTGGCGGAACTGCCACAATTAGGATGGTTTAAGAGGTCTTTGATGGCGAATATCCAAGGCGTTTCTGAGGTTTACGTACCGGAAACTAAAATTCTAAACGTCGGGTCGGATATCGCGTTTCCAGTGTCGCCGGCTAATTTTCCGACAACTCAGCTGCGCTATCGGAATCAGCGCTGGGCGACCAAAATCGGATTGGCGGGTCTGAGCGAAAAAGACTGGCTGGCTGCATTTGGACGTTTTGAGCCTTTGCCGGGAAATTTGCAGAAGCCGTTGGCGCTCGCCTATCACGGCCACCAATTCGGTGTCTACAATCCTGAAATCGGCGATGGCCGAGGCTTTCTTTACGCCCAAATGCGCGATGATGCAGGACGCTTGTTAGATTTGGGCACGAAAGGATCTGGGCGAACGCCGTTTTCCCGGTCAGGCGATGGGCGATTGACCTTAAAGGGCGGCGTTCGAGAGGCGTTGGCGACGTCGATGTTAGAAGCGTTGGGCGTTTACACGTCTAAAACACTGTCGCTCATCGAAACCGGCGAGGCTTTGGAGCGTAATGACGAGCCGAGCCCCACGCGCTCCGCCGTCCTGGTGCGATTGCAGCATTCGCACATCCGGTTCGGAACGTTCCAACGCCTGGCTTATCTGGACGACCGCGAGGGAATTGAAGCCTTGGTCCGATACTGCATCGAGTGTTACTTCCCCACTGCGGCGCGCGAGGATTTGGATGACGCGGCTGCAGCGCTTTTGACGGAGGTTGTCGCTGCGACCGCAAGTCTTGCGGCGAGCTGGATGATCGCCGGTTTTGTCCATGGCGTGCTCAACACAGACAATATGGTCGTGACCGGAGAAAGCTTCGATTATGGCCCCTACCGATTTTTGCCGACGTCGGATCCGAATTTCGTGGCCGCGTATTTTGACAGCGAGGGGCTTTATCGGTTTGGGCGGCAACCGACCCGCGCGCTTTGGAATCTCCAACAATTGGCCGGATGTCTGACCTTGGTCTGCGCGCCGGAAAAGCTCGAGCCAGTATTGCAAACCTACACCGCCGCCTACGCCGCCGCGTTTCGGAGCCGGATCTTCGAGCGGTTGGGGGTCGCACGGACAAATATCGATGACGATACGAGCTTCATGCAAGACCTGTTCAGCTGGATGACGAAAAGCCAAATCGGGTGGTCGCAACTCTTTTTTGATTGGTTTTGCGGCCCCGCGAGCGCCGCGCGTGCGACGTCGTCTCCCGCCGCTGCGCTTTATGAGGATTCATCATTCTCAAGCCTGAAAGCTGGGTTGATGCGGCGGACGCCTATAAGGCCGGAGCGGCTCGATGACGAGCATTTCCAGCATGAACGGCCTCAGACTCTTGAGATCGACGAGATTGAGGCGATATGGGCGGCGATCGACACGAATGATGATTGGAGCGCGTTTGAGAGCAAACTTGACGCCATAGACGCAGCGAGGACAGCGTTTGGTCTGACCCCAAAACCATTTCCGGAGTGATCTGAGTCGCGTTTTCGGCTGCGCCTAGTTTGTTAACCATTGCCGAGGACATTGGGAGCCGACGAAATGGTTTGAGTTTCCGCGATTCCATGGCTTTGGACGAGAATCCCCAACATTCGTCGCGACAAAATACGGGCGCTATCGAGGGGCGCAAAGATGTCGCGGCGCTGGAGTATTTTTTCAACGCAGTCAACGACTTGTTCGCGATATTGGACAAGCGCGGGGCTGTGCGCAGAGCCAATATGGCGTTTCGTCGGTTTGTCGGCCCCGCCAGCGGGGCGGGCGATGCGTCGCTTCTATCCTATCTCGACGCTGAATCGCGTGAAGCCGCGCTGGACGCTTTAGAACAGGCCACTGTCGATGGGCCGGTTCAGCGGCTTGATCTCCGGTTTCAAATCGGCCGCGACGAATGTTTGGTGTCGGCTGAGTTTACGGCCGCGCCCGATGGCGGCGTTTTGTTCATCGGCCGCGACCTAACGCAGCAACAAGAGCTGGACCGCGAGCGCGCCGATATCGACGTCAATAAGACGGCGCTTGAAGAATTGGCTGGCATCGGCCATTGGCGCATCACGCCGGATTATGAAAGCGAATGGTCGCCGGGCCTCTATCGCATTCACGGCTTAGATCCGTCGCAGCCGCCGCCCCAATTGGACGCCTTCCTGGAAATGATCGATCCTGAGGATCGCGATCGCGTCCGGGATTTGATGTTGTTCGGATTTCGCGACGGCGCGGAAATGTCCTGCACCTACCGATCCACAAACGCAGACGGTCAGCAGATCATCGTAGAGATGGCGGGATCGCCGTCTCAAGACGCTTTTGGCCGTATCACCGCGATGCAGGGCGTTGCGGTGGACAAGACAGGCAGCGCGAAAGCGTTGCAGGAAGCTCTTGAAACGCAATCCAGCGTCCGCGGATTTATGGAAGCATCGCCTATGGCGGTTGCGATGTTCGATCGCGACATGCGCTTCTTGATGGTCAGCGATCTTTGGCTGGAAGAGGGCGGTTGGGCCCGAGACGATTTGATCGGTCGGCGCTCGATTGAGGTCACTCCCTGGCTGCCGGAGGTTTGGCGCGAAGCGCATCGAAAATCATTGACCGGCGAGCTTTGCTACGCCGACGCCGAAAAAGTGGAGCTTCCCAAAAATCGCACCGCCTGGATTCGGTGGTCCTCAACGGCCTGGCGAGATGCTTCAGGCGCAATTGCGGGCACGATTTTCACCAAAAAGGATGTCACCGACCTAGTGCAGGCCCGCAACGAGATTGAGACCAGCCGGGATCGTATGAGTTTTGGCTTGGGACTGTCCTCCATGGTCGTCTGGGAGCTGAACTTCGAGCGCGGCGATTTTAGCGTTGAAGGCGATTGGGCTGGGTTTTGCGCCGACGAGCCGAGCTATGAATTCTTCGAGGACGGGATGTGGAAAGTCATCCATCCCTCAGACGTGGACGAAGCGCGCGCGCAATGGGACCGCCACATCTCAACAGGAACGCCATATCGCTGCGAACACCGCATGACCAACGCGGTCGGTCGGACCATTTGGGTCTCGTCTGTGGCGCGCATGGAAATGAAGGACAATGGCAAGCCCCGCCGTCTCGTCGGCGCCATAAAAGACATATCTGATCGTAAGCGGGTTGAGCTGAAAGCCTTGGAGGCGGAGGAGCGCGCCCGCGCCGCGAACGCCGCAAAATCTGAGTTTCTCGCCAATATGAGCCATGAGATAAGAACGCCAATGAACGGTGTTCTGGCGGTGGCCGAAGTGCTGTCGAAAACCGACCTTTCAGACAAACAAAACGAGATGACGGGGCTGATCACCACGTCGGGAAAAATCCTGCTGCGGCTGATGGATGATCTCTTAGAATTTGCACGATTGGAGGCTGAGCAGGTCGAGTTCGATATGCGGCCCTTTGATTTGCGGGAGACCATTATGGCGGCCTGCTTGGTCGCCGAAACGCGCGCGCGCGCGAAGGGCTTGCGCCTTGTGCAAGATATCGCGCCCAGCGTGGAAGGGGTTTTCCGTGGGGATTCCGTTAGAATAGGGCAGGTGCTCAGCAATCTGTTGACCAACGCTGTTAAGTTTACGAATTCGGGCGATATCCGCGTTGAGGCTGAGATTGAAGAAAGCCATGAGGGCGTCGCGATGATGACGCTCAGCGTGTCCGACACGGGTATTGGATTTGAGCCTGAGCAAAGCGACGATTTGTTCAAGCGGTTTTCGCAGGGGGACGCCAGCGCCACGCGCCGTTATGGCGGCGCCGGGTTGGGGCTCGCCATCGTCAAGAAGCTTATCGAATTGATGAAGGGCGATATCATCGCCACATCCACGCCGGGCGAAGGGTCGGTCTTCACCGTCGAATTGCCCCTGACCCGCGACCGGATCGCAGATCTGGCGCCCACGCAGATCGTCGAAGCGGAAGACTTGTCCACCGAAACCTCGCTAGAGGGCTTGTCCGTCTTAGCGGCGGAAGACAATCCGATGAACCAACGCGTTCTTGAGCTTTTAATGGATCAGGCGAACGCGCGTGTCGATTTCGTTGAAAACGGCGAAGACGCCGTCGCCGCTGTTCAGCGTACAGATTACGACATCGTTCTGATGGATCTGCAAATGCCGATTATGGACGGTGTCGCCGCGACACGCGCGATTCGCGCCTGGGAAACAGCGGAAAACCTGCCCAGATTGCCCATTATCGCGGTCTCGGCGAACGCGACGGATGTTCATGTTGCGCAAGCCGAAGACGCCGGATGCGATGCGCATATCGCAAAGCCGATCGTTCAAGAGGCTTTGTTTGAAGCGATCGCCCGGTTGGTTCGGCCGGGCGCATCGGTATTGGCGGCGTAGCCTCAGGCTCGGTTCATCCGATTGTCGATGAGATCATCGACTACTTCGGGTTCCGCCAGCGTGGACGTGTCGCCGAGATTGGAAAATTCGTTTTCGGCGATTTTGCGTAAAATCCGGCGCATAATCTTGCCGGATCGCGTTTTCGGTAGGCCGGGCGCCCATTGGACCAAATCGGGCGATGCGATCGGGCCTATCTCCGTACGCACCCATTTGACGAGGTCTTGGCGCAGGTCTTCTGTCGCTTCGACGCCGGCTGTCAATGTAACATAGGCGTAGATGCCTTGGCCTTTTACATCGTGCGGATATCCGACGACGGCGGCCTCGGCGACGGCGGCGTGCGCGACGAGCGCGCTTTCCACCTCCGCCGTACCCATGCGGTGCCCTGAGACGTTTATGACGTCGTCCACGCGCCCGGTGATCCAGAAATAGCCGTCTTCATCGCGCCGCGCCCCATCGCCCGTGAAGTATTTGCCTGGATAGGCGGAGAAATACGTTTCGATAAAGCGCTGATGGTCGCCATAGACTGTGCGCATCTGACCGGGCCAAGACCCGGTGATGACTAGATTGCCGTCGGTTGCGCCCTCCAGCACCTGGCCTTCCGCATCCACCAATTGCGGTTCGATACCGAAAAACGGCAGAGTGGCGGAGCCCGGCTTGAGGGCCGTCGCCCCAGGAAGTGGGGTGATCATCGCGCCGCCGGTTTCAGTTTGCCACCAGGTGTCGACAATCGGACAGCGCTGCTCGCCGACCACGCGATGATACCATTCCCAAGCCTCGGGATTGATGGGTTCGCCGACGGACCCTAGAAGTTTCAAGCTTTTGCGCGACGTGGCTTTAACCGGTTCTTCGCCCTCGCGCATCAACGCTCGGATCGCGGTCGGCGCGGTGTAGAAGATATTGACGTTGTGCTTGTCGATGACCCGCCAAAATCGCGAGGCGTCCGGATAAGTCGGGACGCCCTCAAACATCAAGGTCGTCGCGCCGTTCGCAAGCGGGCCGTATACGATATAGGTGTGCCCCGTGACCCAGCCGACGTCGGCGCTGCACCAATAAACATCGCCGTCCTTGTAGTCGAACACGTATTCATGCGTCATCGACGCCCATACCAGATATCCGCCGGAGGTGTGCAAGACGCCTTTCGGTTTGCCGGTTGACCCAGACGTATAGAGAATGAAGAGCGGGTCCTCCGCATTCATTTCCTCATAAGGACAATCGTCCGATACCGTTTGGGCGATCTCATCATAGGCGATGTCGCGGCCGTCTTGCATGACGACATCCGCCCCGGTTCTATTGATGACGATCACGCTTGCGACGTCAGGGCATTGCTCCAGCGCTTTGTCGACATTGTTTTTGAGCGGAATGATACGGCCGCCCCGCACGCCTTCGTCCGCAGTGATGACGACGTTTGATTGACAATCCAGAATGCGGCCGGCCAAAGCGTCGGGCGAAAAGCCGCCGAAAACAACCGAATGAACGGCCCCGATCCGGGCGCACGCCAACATTGCGTAAGCCGCTTCGGCGATCATCGGCATGTAGATCGTGATGCGATCGCCCTTTTTGACGCCGCGCGCCTTCAGCACGTTCGCGAAGCGGCAAACATGGCTGTAAAGCTCTGAATAAGTAATGTTTTTGCATGTGTCGGGCTCGTCGCCCTCGAAGATGATCGCCGTTTGGTCCGCGCGTTCCGGCAGATGGCGGTCGATGCAATTGGCCGAAACATTGAGAGCGCCGTCGGCGAACCATCTCACATGGAGGTCTTCTTTGGCCCAAGAGACGTCTTTGACCTGGCCAAACGGCTTGATCCAGTCGAGACGTTTGGCTTCGCGGCTCCAGAAGCGATCCGGATCCTCTAGAGATTCCTTGTACATCTCTTGATAGGTTTTCGCGTCGGCGTGCGCCGACGCCGCGATCGCGTCGGGCGCCGGATAAACTGTCTCGTTCGCCATAGGGCTTATTCGCTCCCCGTCTTTAAGGCCGCATCTCGGGCGGCCTTCGTCTTCTTGTCTAGAAACTGTAAAACCTAAACTAGGGGAAGCGCAAAGCCCGGCAAATCAGCCTGCGAAAGCTTTCTCAACGACGAATTCGGCTGGCGCGGCGTTAGAGCCTTCCGTCAATCCAGACTTTTCCACCAAGGCTTTCGTATCGGAGATCATCTCCATCGATCCGCAAATCATCACTCGGTCGGTCTCCGGGTTGAGTGGCTCCACGCCGAGGTCTTCGAACAATTGTCCGCTTTCGATGAGATGGGTGATGCGACCGCGAACCGGGTAATCTTCGCGCGTGAGCGAGGTGTAGTGGACCAGCTTGTCGCCGACCATTTCGCCAACTAGCGGATCGTCGCGCAAGGAATTGACCAGCTCAAGCCCATAGTCGAGTTCGGCGCGCTCGCGGCAGGTGTGTGTGAGGATGATCTTCTCATACCGGTCATAGGTTTCCGGGTCGCGGATCACGCTGGCGAACGGCGCAAACCCGGTGCCGGTGGAGAAAAGGTATAAGCGCTTGCCCGGCGTCAGCGCATCAAGCACCAGCGTCCCGGTCGGTTTTCTTCCAAGCAGCACCTTATCGCCAGGCTGGATTTTTTGGAGCCGTGAGGTGAGGGGGCCGTCCGACACTTTGATGGAGAAGAACTCCAACTCCTCATCCCATGACGGGCTCGCCACAGAATAGGCGCGTAGAAGCGGTCGGCCATCATCTTTCCAAAGCCCGATCATCACAAACTCACCGGAGCGAAATCTAAAGCTCTGAGGCCTCGTCATGCGGAAAGAGAAGAGCCTATCTGTCCAATGGCGAACGGATAAAACGGTTTCTTCAGTTGGACCGTTAGCGGATTTTACTGGCGGCTTTGCTTGTGGTGATATGGCGTCCATGCCTAGGTCCTTCGATGGGGATTACATCGCGTGCGACACTCGGTCCATTGCGATCCATTTGCAATGCAACTACGCGTCGGGTGATCACATATCAACTAAACAGAGTGTTTAGCTGTATGGAGGCCGCGAAAATCACAGGGTTTGGTTTACCTTTCGGCGCCGGTTTTTTAACCCTGTTTGTGCTATGACGACTGATAAATGACTGAAGTCGCCTGCGATCTTTCGTTCCATTCGCGGGGATGAGCAATAAATAAGAAAGAGCGGGCTTGCCCTGCTAACAACAATGAAGAAGCGACGGGCTGAGCTCGTCAAAGCGTTGGGCGAGGCCGCCCGACGTTTGGGTGAAAGGAGGGCGCTTCGGATGTCGCGCTCTATATATATCGCGGCTGGGATCGTCGCGGTTTTGATCTTGTATTTCGGCGTTCGCTCCGCATTTCGCGGAGATGAAGCCTCTGTGTCGCGTGCGGCTGCTGAAGCGAGCGTGCCGACTTTGGAAAAGCCCGTTGAAAGCGATCGCGCGCCGAGGGACGGCGTTCGGGTCGTCGTCCGCAGGTCTACGGCGCAAATTCGCCCGCTCTTTTTGTCGATCAAAGGCCGCACTGAGGCGGCGCGCGTGGTGACGGTGAGATCGGAGACCACCGGCGTGGTCGTCGACGCGCCTGCAAATGAAGGCCGCGCGGTCGCGCAGGGCGATGTGGTTTGCGCGCTTGATGTGGAAGGCCGCGTCGCGCGCCTGCGCGAAGCGGAAGCTGCTGTTGCGTCGCGACGCCTGGATCACAATGCGGCGTCCGATCTTGCGGAAAAAGGGTGGAATTCGCCCAACCAAGCCGCGGCCGCGAAGGCCCAGTTAGATGCGGCGGAAGCGGCGTTGCAGGTGGCGCGTATTGAACTCGATAAAACCAAGATCCGCGCGCCTTTCGACGGCGTGTTCGAGACCCGTAACGCCGAAATCGGCGATTTCCTTTCACCTGGAGGCGCATGCGGGGTCGTGGTCGAGCTAGACCCTATCCTAGCGACCGCGGACGCAGCCGAGCAATACGCCGATGTTCTTAAGGTCGACACGCCGGCGCTCGCCAAATTCGCGGGCGGCGACAATGTGGAGGGCGTGGTGCGTTTTGTAGCGCGGACGGCCGATCCGCTGACACGCACCTATCGCGTTGAGGTGGCGCTGGATAACTCCGAGCGTCGCCTACCGGCTGGTCGGACGGTGGATATCCAACTACAAACCGGTGAAGGCCCGGCGCACAAGGTGACGCCGGCCTTGCTCACGCTCAATGATGAAGGGCGTCTGGGCGTTAGATATCTGGATGTCGGCTCAGTGGTGCGCTTCGCCGAAGCAAACGTCTTGGATGACGATCAGGACGGCGTTTGGATCTCCGGCCTACCCGACGATGTCTTGCTGCTGGTCGAGGGACAAGATTACGTCCGCGAAGGCCTCACCGCAGAACCTGTTTATCAAGGGGACGCAAGCTGATGCATGGATTGGTCGACGGCGCGATCTCGCGATCGAGAATGGTGATCGCCATTCTAGTCGTCTCGATCATTGCAGGCGCCATCACATATGCAAATCTTCCCAAAGAAGCGGATCCCGACATTCCGATCCCTTATGTCGGCGTCACAGTGCCGCTTGAAGGCGTGTCCCCGGAAGACGCTGAACGCTTGTTGGTGCGACCCCTAGAAGCTGAGCTTTTGCAGGTTGAAGGCCTTGAAGAGCTTAATTCCTTCGCGATGGAGGGCGCCGCTCAGATCATTATGGAGTTCGGCGTCTCATTTGATCAGGATCAGGCGGTTCTCGATGTTCGCGAGAAGGTCGACATGGCTGAACGCGATTTTCCTGAAGACGCCCGCGAACCCGTCGTCACCGAATTGAACGCCGCGCTGTTTCCGGTTTTGGTCGTCAATCTATATGGCGACGCGCCTGAACGCGGGCTCTATAAAGTCGCGCGCGACCTGCAAGAGCAGCTGGAAACGCTCTCAGGCGTGCTGGAAGTGAACATTCAGGGGGAACGTGAAGAGGTCTTGGAGATCATTGTCGACCAGGCCAAGCTTGAAAGCTATAATCTGTCGAACGCGGAAATCCTGCAATCTGTGACCTCGAACAACATTCTGGTGGCCGCCGGCCGCACGGATATGGGCGAGGGGCGTTTCTCAATCAAATTGCCGGGACTGATCGAAACGGCGGAAGACGCGTTCGGCATTCCTGTGAAGCGGTCCGGCGATGCGGTCGTGACGCTTGCAGATGTGGCGGACATTCGCCGTACTTTTAAAGATCGCGAGGTCTATGCGCGGTTCAACGGCCGCCCCGCCGTTGCGTTGCAAGTGGTCAAGCGGACCGGCGCCAATATTCTCGATACGGTGGCCGAGGTTCGCGCAGAGGTGGACGCGGCGCAGGAAACTTGGCCGGATACCGTCCAGGTTGCGATCACATCGGACCTTTCAGAATTGATCGGCGCGCAATTGGGCACGCTGCAATCCTCGATCGTGACGGCCATTGTCTTAGTGATGATTATCGTCGTCGCCGCTCTGGGCCTCCGCTCAGCGCTTTTGGTGGGCCTCTCTATTCCGGCCTCGTTCGTTTTGTCCTTCCTCTTGTTGGCGGTTTATGGGCTGACCATCAACATGATGGTGATGTTCGGTCTGTTGATCGCGGTCGGCATTCTCGTCGACGGCGCCATCGTGGTCGTGGAATACGCCGACCGAAAAATGGCCGAAGGCTTGGACAAGCGCGAAGCGTACGCCATGGCGTCAAAACGGATGTTCTGGCCCATTATCGCGTCGAACGGCACGACGCTGGCGGCGTTCGTCCCTTTCTTATTCTGGGATACGATGCCTGGGCAGTTCATGGCGTTCTTGCCGCTGACCCTAATTTTCGTGCTGTGTTCCTCGCTGGTCATGGCGCTGATTTTCTTACCCGTTGTGGGGACGGTTTTTGGCGGGCGCTCGCACGCCTCGTCCAACGATATGAGGGCGCTGTCCAGTGACGGCGATCCCACCCAGGCGCGCGGATGGTTGGGCGGCTATGTCCGCTTGATCGCCGCGCTGATCAAGCGGCCTTTGATGGTGACCGGCGTCGCCTTCGCCATTGTCGGGCTGATCGTGTTCTGGTTCGCATCGGAGGATCATAAGAGCGAATTCTTCTTGGACACCGAGCCCGAGCAGATTTACGTATTCGTACGTGCTCAGGGCAATTTATCGGCGTCTGAGGAGTTTGAGATTGTTCGCCGCGCCGAAGAGATGATCTTCGACGTGCCGGGCATTGAAAGCCTCTATACACAGTCGGGCGTCGGATCGTCCCGGGGCCCGAGTTTTGACGGCGGGGGCGATGTTCCCGCCGACACGATTGGCCGTATTCTGGTGGATCTCGACACTGTTTCTCCCGGCTCGAACGGGCACGACATCGAACAGGCGATTGCGGACCGGCTGTCCGGTTTCGTCGGCGGACTCGTCGAAGTGCGCAAGCTGGAGCAAGGGCCGCCGACCGGAAAAGACGTTCAACTCGCTCTACAATCAAATGATATGGCGGCGCTCAAAGAAACGGCGGGTCGGTTGCGGGCCTTCATGGATACGATGGACGGCCTCGCGGACATTGAGGATACGCGCCCTCTGCCTGGTATTGAATGGCGGCTGACCGTGGATCGCGCGGAAGCGGCGAAATTCGGCGTCGACGTTGCTCAAGTGGGCGCGGCGGTGCAATTGGTGACCAATGGAGTCCTAGTGGGCCGTTATCGTCCCGACGACGCCAATGACGAGGTCGACATTCGCGTGCGGTTCCCATCCGCCGACCGTAGCGTCGAAGCGCTCGACGATTTGCGCGTGTCTACGCCGAACGGTCCGACGCCGATTTCCCTATTCGTATCGCGCGAGCCGGCGCCGCGGATTGCTCAGATCGATCGGCGCGGCGGCAAGCGTATTATTGAGATCCGCGCCAACGCCGCCGAACAGGGGCGCGGCGCGGTGGTGACGGCGGAAATCAAAGACTGGATCGCAAGCGCCAATCTAGATCCTAACGTCGACATTCTCTTTAACGGCGCTGATTTGGATTCGGCCGAAGCGGAAGCGTTCTTCGTCAATGCGGCCTACGCCGCGCTTTTCCTCATGGCGGTGATCTTGTTGTGGGAGTTCAACAATTTCTACCATGTAGCGCTAACGCTATCTGCGGTTGTTTTGTCGTCAGTCGGCGTGTTGATCGGCATTAATCTCGCCCAGCCCTACATCTCCGTCATCATGACGGGCACCGGCGTAGTGGCGTTGGCCGGCATTGTCGTGAACAACAATATTGTTCTGATCGATACTTTCCAAAGGCTGCGCGCTGACGGCCGCACTGCAGAACAGGCAGCGATCGCCACCGCCGCGCAGCGTATCCGCCCGATCCTACTCACCACATTGACGACGATTTGCGGGCTTTGCCCGATGATCCTGCAGATCAATGTGAATTTTGCGGAGGGGTCGATCATGCAGGGCGGTCCCGCGTCTGAATGGTGGGTGCCGTTGGCGACGGCGGTTGTGTTCGGTCTGGGCTTTTCGACCCTTTTGACCTTGGTGCTCACGCCGACATGGTTGGCGGCGCCGGAAAAACTCGCCGCCTGGCGAGATCGCGTATTGGGCGTAGAGCGGTCGATCCCCGATCATTTCGCCACGCCGCGGCGCAAGCTTGCCAAAAAACTAGGCGCCGTCGCTGAAGAAGATCTCCGGGCGGCCGAGTAACTGCGTCACATCTATGTGAAATTCCCGCGAGGTACTTGGCGCTTCAATATGTTGGGGACATATCTGATTTGTGATGATGATTCGTCCTTACACTCTGATTGCAATCGCCGCCTGCGCAGTGTCTGCAACCTTTTCTTATCGCGCCGGCGCTGACAGCGCGCCGATTAGCGAAGCTGCGTCTGAGACGGTTGACGGCGCCGCCGAGGCGGTGTTCGCCGGCGGGTGTTTTTGGTGTGTTGAGTCGGATTTCGACAAGGTCGACGGCGTGTTGTCGACGGTGTCGGGATATACAGGCGGGCGTAGCGACAATCCGACGTACAAAACGCACGGCGTCGACGGCCATTACGAGGCGGTCCGCGTCAGCTATGATCCGACAATCGTGACTTATGATGAATTGGTCGAGTATTTCTGGCGTCATGTGGACCCCACGGACGCAGGGGGACAATTCTGCGATCGTGGAGACAGTTATCGCACGGCGATTTTCGTCGCTGACGACGCACAACGGAATATCGCCGAGGCGTCCAAAGACGCGCTCGAATCATCTGGTGTCCTTGGCCTTCCAGTCGTGACGCCGGTTGAAGAATTGGGCGAGTTCTGGCCGGCGGAAACCTATCACCAGGATTACTACCTCAAAAACCCGGTGCGGTATAAATTCTATCGAACGTCATGCGGACGCGACCGCCGCGTCGACCAAGTTTGGGCGAACGCAACGCCTGAAAGCTAAAGGCTCTTAACGGCTTTAGTCTTCCGCCAAATCTTGGAACCGATCATAGTATTCAGCGGTTCGTTCAAGCGGGTCGTATCCGCGCGCGATATAGAGCTTAAATCGGCGTATCTTGGTCGGTCCCAAGGGGATTTCGAGGTATCCTGCTTCTTGGATCATGTCGAAATCCGCCCGGATGCGAGGTCGGAATTTCTTGCGATAGCTGGCGATCAGCATGGGCTCCGGCGCCCCGACTTCCAGCGGCGCCGCCATCTCGGGAAAACTTGCAGCGCCTGATGCGGCCAACCGCCACGCAAGGATGGGCGCCATTTGCATATCACGGCTGTAATAGTCTACGCCGTGCCAATTCTCGCGTTCATCAAACACGATGGCGCGCGCGCCCGTCTCCTCGGCGATCCGCGCGAGTTCTGCGGCTGTGTCGTCCCAACCGCGCGCGCGTTTGAATGCATTTTCAAATCCCACGCGGTCCGCGAGCGGCTGGCCGATAGACAGCGTCACGAACGTCAAACCCGCGATCACGTTGACCCCAACGCCTAATTTCAACCAGCGCATCCAATTGGCGCGCAACGCCCAAGCGGCGACAAGCACGGAGGCTGCTGGATAGGCGGTGGCCGCCCAATTGGCGTGGGCGCGGGAAATTACGGCCTGCATGGCGATGACAAGCAACGCCGGAAGGATGAAACACAAGAGCCACCGGTCCGCTCGCGCGCTGTCATGATCTGTTTTCGGTGCAATGAAGACGAGGCCGCCGATGAGAACGAGGAATGAAAAAGGTCCGAAAACACCCATTTGATCGGTGACGTATTTCCACAAATGTTCGAAATGCAGACCCGCCGCCTGCCAATTCGTGTTGTCGGCTGTATGTCCGACGGTCGCGAAATCATTGGCGGCGTTCCACAAAATGTTGGGCGTGGCGATTGCCGCAGCCGCAACCAGGGCGGCGAGACCTGCGCGCGACGCTAAAGCGCGTCGCGTCGGCGTATCGATCAATACTGTGAGCGCCATCCCCAGGAGGATATAAAGCGCCGCGTATTTCGCTAAGAAGCCAAGGCCGATCGCAGCGCCTAGAGCAAGCCCCGTAGGAACGCCGCTCGCGCCGTCGCGCAAGCGCCATAACGCCAGAAGCGCCGCCGACCAGCATGGCAGCAAGGCCGCGTCCGTCGAAACAATTCCCGATGATAACCAAACGCCGGGCATTAATATGTAGACGGCGGCCGCCCAGCCGCCCGCTTGAGGCCCATGCATCCGCTTGCCCAGCAGAAACAAACAAAAGGCGGCGATCCCATGCCCGAGGGGCGCGCCCAGCCGCACCGCCCATTCCGCATCCCCGAAAACGCTCGTCGTCGCCGCGATCATCCAGGCGATCAGCGGCGGTTTCGAATAATAGCCCCAGTCCAATGTTTGGGCCCATCGCCAATATTGGGCTTCGTCCGGTCCGAGTTGCAGCGGCGTGAGCATCAGCGCGACGATGCGCGCCAGCACCAGCCCGCCAATGGCGAAGGCGGCGATCCGGGTCGTGCGATCCACATCTGTGAAAACGCGACTGAAGATAGACATAGACAATGACCCATGACTTCGGACGGCTGGTGCGACCCCAGAGCTAGAGGGCCTATCGCAAAACCGTTGATCAACAAACAGCGAAGACGGCGTCATAAGCTCCGTTTCCGCAAGCCGGACGCTTCCAAACGGCTTTGAAAATATGTGTCTCCGGCGCAACGTCGTAAAAGTTAATGCACGTAGCGTCCAAAAGGGAGGGCGATTTGCTGCTGATGCGAAGCGGGTCCGGCTGCGGTTCAGTGCGGCCCGCGAGCTTCAGGTGTTAAGTTCTGTTTCTACCCTGAAAAAGTTCGATTTTCCCGCCGTTTTTCGACCTTTTTGGGGTGTCTCGGAGACGGGCGGAAGCGCAGATAGCGGCAAGCCGTCCCATCCATTGTAGTCGCGACCGCTTTGTTGCGTCGCAAAAGCTTAATGAAACTGTCTTGTAAGCGTTGCGCCATGGGCGTATCGGCCATTTTGGGAAGGTCGAGGGGTCCTATCGGCCTGCACGCTCGAGGGAAAACCAGAAATGAAGAATTGGAAGTTTAGCGGCGGGCTCGCCGCAGCGGCCATGACCGCCGCCATAATTATGCCGGCTGACGCGCAGGTCACGACGTCGGCCATCCGCGGAAGCGTCGTCGACGCGCAAGGCGCCGCCGTGCCCAACGCCAATATTGTTATATCCGATACGCGCACGGGCTTCACTCGCGATTTCCAATCCAGCGCAACCGGCGGCTTTTCCGCACGCGGTATGAATGTCGGCGGTCCTTACTCTGTGGAGGTTAGCGCCGACGGCTTTCAGACCATCCGTTTGGACGGCGTTTTTCTGCAGCTCGGCGACACAACGAATCTGAATTTGGCGTTCCCGGCGGCGACCGCAGACGAGCGCACGCTCGAAGCGGTCGTCATTACAGCGAACGCTGGCGCGGTAGGCCAGACAGCCATCGGCCCGTCTTCGACCTTCGACCTCGCCACCTTGCAAACATCGCCGGTGATCAACCGCGACCTTAAAGATATCGTTCGCCAAGATCCTCGGGTGTTCTTGGACTTGGCCAACCAAGACGGCATCCAGTGCGGCGGCGCGAGCCCGCGCTTCAACAGCCTTACGGTTGACGGCGTTGCGCTCAATGACGGCTTCGGACTGAATGACAACGGTTATCCGACCGAACGCAGTTCATTCCCGTTCGACGCCATCGAAAACGTGTCGGTCGAACTTGCGCCTTATGATGTGAATTACGGGATTTTCACCGCCTGTAACATCAACGCGGTGACGAAGTCCGGCACGAATGAATTCCATGGTTCGGCCTTCTTCGACTACACGGACGATTCGCTGCAGGGTGATACTTTGTCTGGCGAAACGATTGATCGTCCCTCATTCGACGAGCAGCGCTACGGTTTCTCGCTGGGCGGCCCGATCATCAAGGACAAGCTCTTCTTTTTCGGGTCTTATGAGTATTTCGAAGGCTTCGATATTTTCGAACGCGGTCCTGAAGGATCTGGTGCGGGCACTGAGGTTGAAGGTTTCACGCAAGCTGACTTCGATCGTATTCGCCAGATCTCGCAAGACGTTTATGATTACGACCCAGGCGGCATCCCGGGTGCGGAGCCGACCGACGATGAAAAATATCTTCTTCGTCTTGACTGGAACATCAACGACAACCACCGCGCTACCGGTTCGTATCTCTATAATAACGCCATCACGACGACCGAGTCGGACGGCGACGACAATGAGTTTGAGTACTTCAACCACCTTTATGGGCGCGGCGCAGAGCTAAAAGCTTACACGGCTCAAGTCTTCTCGGACTGGACGCCCAACCTCTCAACAGAGTTTCGGTATTCCTATAACGAGGTCGATTTCACGCAGCGGTCTGTCGCAGGGACAGATTTCGGCGAAGTCCAGGTCGAAGTTGAAGACGCCACAATCTATCTGGGCGCCGACGACAGCCGG
>JBCCMB010000024.1:0-26371 GCA_039026555.1 Pseudomonadota bacterium | reverse complement strand
TAGCGGCCCCAAGGTCTGTGCGTTACAATTGACACAATCTCGCACCCGCAGCTTTAGCAAGCGCTGATGGTGCCTCCTTAATCGGGTACAGCGCCGGATTTACACCGGCTTCCCTCTTAGCCCCCGATTAAGGAGGCACCATCTGCGCTTGCTAATGCTGCGGGTGCGAGATTTTGTCAATTGTAACGCACAGACCTTGGGGCCGCTAAGAATTAGAAGTCGATCCCGCGCTGCGCTTTGATCCCGGCTTTAAACGGATGTTTGACCTCGCGCATTTCGCTGACGAGGTCCGCGTAGTCGCAAAGCTCCGGCTTGGCGTCGCGGCCTGTTAAGACGACGCTTGTTCTCGCCGATCGAGCTTTTAGACCGTCGAGCACTTCGGCGATCGACAGATAATCATAGCGAAGCGCAATGTTGATTTCATCCAATACGATCAGGTCGTAGTCTCCGCTCGCCATCATCTCGCGCGCTTTCTCGAAGGCTGCGGCCGCTGCGGCGATATCGCGATCCTTATCCTGCGTGTCCCAAGTGAAACCTTCGCCCATTGTGCGCCAGTCGACGCCGCCAAGCTTGTCGAAAAATTGGCGCTCGCCCGTGATCCATTTGCCCTTAATGAATTGGACCACGCCAACCTTATGCTCCCAACCCAGCGCACGAATGATCACGCCGAATGCTGAGCTGGATTTGCCTTTTCCATCGCCCGTGTGAACAAGCACTAAGCCGCGGCCGGGATCGTTCGCTTCCGAGGTCTTTCGCTTTTGCTCGGCCTGCAGCTTTTGCATCTCGGCTTTATGAGTTTCGGCATCGCTCATGCAGATCTCCCTAATCCGACGAGATAGTGACGAAACCGCCAAAGTCGATTTGCGCGTTGAACTCTTCCGCCGTGTCGCCTTTCGACAGCGCAGATCGGATCACGCCGGAATGGGTGACAAGTAGCGTTGTATCACCGCTTGCTCGCCAATCCTCGAGCGCCAAGCGCGTACGGTCGCGGAGCATGGCGACGTTTTCTCCGCCATGCGGTCGGGCATGGATAAAGTCCGCCGCCCAGGCGTCGAGTTCGTCGCGCGGAATACCGGACCAGGCTTGGCACTCCCAACGTCCAAAATCCATCTCGATAAGGCGGGGGTCTTGTTCAACCGTGAGTTGGCGTCGCGCCCCGATGAACTCCGCGAGCTTGCGGCAACGCAGGAGAGGGCTTGTCGCAATCCGGCGAATAGGCGGCAAAGCTGTAAGTGCGGCGGCCGCTTCCGTTTCGAAATTTGCGGTGACGTTCAGATCGGTCCGGCCATAGCAGGTTCCCGGCGCCACATCCGGCGTCGTATGGCGCAACAAAATTAGAGCCATGCGACCAATCCGAGATAAAAGCCGATCTCGCTGGTTTGTTGAACCGCGCCGAGCGTGTCGCCGGTATAGCCGCCAAGCTTTGGTTCAAAGACAAGCCGCATTAGGATATGCCCGGCGACAAGACCCGCAAACGCCCAGGCAAATGCGATGGGTGATTGGAGAACGCACCAGGCGGCGGCGATCGCCAACCCTGTCGCGAGGGTGACAAAGAGGCTGACCCAAGATGCGCCGTCGGCGACGGGTTTCCCCGCGCCTTCATCTCTGACATAGCGGCTCGTGGCGATGACAAGCACGCTTGAAACACGCGACAAACCGTGCCCGGCGATAAGGGCTGCCGGAACGAGTGCGAGGTCGAATGCGACGAGCGCCCCGACCTTCAAGGCGAGGGCGACGATCAAAGCGATCGAGCCGTAAGTTCCAAGTCGGGAATCTCTCATGATCAAAAGAGTCGTCTCGCGCGTTAGACCGCCGCCGACACCGTCAAACGTGTCCGCCAGGCCATCCTCGTGGAACGCGCCGGTCAAAAGCAGCCCGCCCGCGATCGCCAAAATGACGGCGATCGCGTGTGGAAAAACAATTTCCGAGACCAAGAAAACCGACGCCGACACGCTCCCAACCAACATGCCGACAAGAGGATAATAGCGAATGGCCGCCGCCATACGCGCGTTAGAATAGAAGCCGTCAGACCTCACCGGCAATCGCGTTAGAAACTGCAAGGCTAGGAGAAAAGACGCGCCTTCATTCTTCATGCGGGACCGCTCACGCCGGCGCTCTCGAAACTGGCCATGTCGCAAAGCATTGCGGCCGCGGCCTTCACCAGCGGAAAGGCGAGGAGCGCGCCCGTTCCTTCCCCCAGCCGCATGTCGAGGTCGAGCAAAGGTTCAGCCTCTAGCGCCTGCAAGATCACTTTGTGTCCGGCCTCGGCGGATTTGTGCGCATATACGAAGCATGTTTCGACGCCGGGCGATATCGTTCGCGCGCAGAGCGCAGCCGTTGTCGCGATAAATCCATCGACGACAACGACCCGTCGCGTCTCCGCCGCACCGATCATTGCGCCCGCCATCATGGCGATTTCAAATCCGCCATACTCGGCCAGCGCGGTCAGCGCGTCCAAGCGTGGCGCAGTGCGCTGCGCGGCTTGGTCTAGGAGGTCGATTTTTCGCGCAAGGCCTTGATCGTCCAGGCCTGTGCCTCGTCCCGCCAGCTCAGCGACCGGCCGCCCAAGCAGTTTCGCCGCCACCAACGCCGCCGACGAGGTATTGCCAATCCCCATTTCTCCAAAGCACGCGACATCCGCTTTGACAGCGCGGCCTATCTTCCGCCCCGTATCGACTGCGCGGTTCAATTCTGCGGCGGTCATGGCGGCTTGTATGATCGCGTTTTTCGTGCCGGCTCCGATCCGATGGTTGATCAGATCCGGTTGATCTATGGGGTCGCCCGCAACCCCTGCGTCGACGACGTGCACCTTGGCGCCCACCGTCGCCGCGAAAACATTGGCTGCAGCTCCGCCGGCCAAGAAATTACGTACCATCTCGCGGGTCACCGCCTGCGGGTAGGCGGAAACGCCGGCGGTCGCCATGCCGTGATCGCCCGCGAAAATTGTGAGGCTGCATGTCTCCGCGCGGGGCTTGAGCGTGCCCTGAATACGAGCGATAGCCGCGGCCAGAGCTTCTATTCGCCCTAGGGAGCCGACCGGTTTGGTTTTCGCATTCAACCCGGCGGCGAGTTCAACTTCGAACGCTTCTGATTGCGATGTCATGTGCAATGGCCATAGCGAGGTGGCGGAATTTCGCAAGAACAAGTACGCTGAGAGATATTTTTGCACCGTCTCCGCCAGACGAAGACAAGTCTAGTGGTCGAGAGGCGCCGGGTTTCGAACCTTGGGCGACGCGCCTTTTTTCGGCGATTGCGACAATCGACATGTTAGCTGTGTCAGCGCCTCAGCGAAGGCCTGCAATTGCGCGGGATCCAATTCATCCACAAGTGCGTCTAGTTGCGCCGAGTGCGCCCGAGCCGCTTTCGCATAGGCGTCGCGTCCAGGCTCGGTCAGCGCGACAAGCGTGGAGCGCCGGTCAGTTGGATGCGGCCGGCGCACCACGAGGCCGCTTCGCTCCATCCCATCAATCAGGGTCGTAACGTTTCGTTTTGTGACCGACAAACGATCCGCCAACTCCACCATGGTTTGCTCGTCGCCGCGGCTTAGCGCATCGAGAATCTGAAAGCGGGCCGGGGACATTCCGGCTTCCGCCAATATCTCGCGCAAAAAGCGCATGAAGGGCGGGATAAAGTTACAAATGGCTTCAGCGGGAGGAGAGGGCAAGAAACTGCTTTCATTTGGTGTATATATACACTATATATGTATCCCTAACTCTTTACATTGGGTGCGCTATGATTGACAAGCGAGCAAAGCCGGTCGGCTTCGCTTTTGTAACAGTAGGGAAACGCACAGAATCCGTGAAAATTCCGAGCTTTTGGACCGCTGGCGCGGCGCATGCGCGCGACGCCTAAAATATTGTATTTCCTTAGGTTTGCAGAGCTTTCGAGGTTAAAATACTCATAAAGGATTAATACATGTCGAACTCCAAGACAGCCGTGGTGACTGGGTCCACTGGCGGAATTGGCGGAGAAATCGCACAATTACTCGCGTCTAAAGGCTGGAACCTCATTTTGGTGAACCGCTCCGCCGAGAAGGCGGCGGACCAGATCGCCAAGCTTAAATCGGCCTTTCCCGAAATCGCGATCACCTCCTACAACGCCGATCTATCCGATCTCGACCAGATTCGAGCGACGACCGCTGAAATCGTTAAGGCGGCGCCTAAGATCGATGCGCTCTACAACATCACCGGCATTCTAACTTCGTCTTCGGTTCAAAGCCGACAAGGCCATGAAATCCATTACGCCATCAACGTCTTAGCAGAATATCTTGTGACGCATGGTTTGCGCCCAGCGCTAAAACGGGAGGCGTCTGATGCGCCGACCATGGTTGTCACCATGTCGTCGTCTTCAATCAACGGCGTTGGGAAACTCGAAGTGGAAGAGCTCGTCGCCCCCAAAAAACTCGGTCTTCTCGGCGCCTATGCGAAGTCCAAAATGGCGCTAACGATCATGAGTGCGGAGATCTCGGACGATTTAAAGCAGGACAATATTCTGATCCGCGCTATCGACCCCGGCCCGACGCGAACGCCTATGACGACCGGTGGCGACGGCATGCCCGGGCCATTGCGTTTATTGGCGCCGCTTCTGTTCAGCAGTCCAGACAAGCAGGCGGCGAAAGTTGTCTTCGCGGCCGATCCCGCCGCGTTCGGCGGACGGACCGGCATTATGGTGTCTGGCGGCAAAGAAAAGCCTCTCCCCAAACTGGCGAAAGATCCGAAATTAAAAGAGCAATTGATGAGCAAGCTGATCGCGGACGCGGGTCAATAGAGCGGGGCGATTAACCTATGGAGTTTGCCGGCCTATGGTACTAAAGTGAGGATCCCTCACTATTGTAGCGTATTCATATAAATATCGGGAGGAAGATCGTGATGGGGTATCTAAAGCGGCCTAAGGCGCGTTTAAGCGTCGGGGCCGGCGCTCTTGTCGCCCTTGTAGGGTGCGCGGCGATTGAAAATGGCACCGCTACGGCGCAGAGCGCCGAGCCGGAGCTTCAACCGATAATTGTCTCAAACGCGGAATTGGAAAATCCGCCAGCGGATTCCTGGCTGATGTGGCGGGGCAATCATAAGAGCTGGGGCTATTCCGCGCTCGACCAAATCAATCGCGAGACCATTTCGGACATAGCGCTTGCGTGGTCGGTTGTTATGGATCCAGGCTCGAGCCAACCGACGCCGCTGGTTCATGACGGCGTGCTTTATCTGCCGAACTCTAAGGATCATATCACCGCGCACGACGCCACGACCGGCGATCTGATCTGGTCTTACCGGCATGAGCGCACTGGCGAAGTATGGGGATCCGGCGACATCACGCGCAATATCGCCATTTACAATGGTAAGATTTATCACGCCGCAGGCGATGCGCGGCTGGTCGCGCTGGACGCCAAAACAGGTGAACTTATCTGGGATACGCCCACCGGCGACCCAGAGATCACCACGCATTCTTCAGGCCCTATTGTCGCCAATGGCCGCGTCTTTTCCGGGCGCGTTTGCAGATACGCCCCGCCGGCGCGGTGCAATGTCATGGCGCATGATGCGGAGACGGGCGAGCAGCTTTGGAAAACAGACGTCATCCCATCGCCCGGCGAACCAGGGGATGAAAGCTGGAACGGTATCCCATTTGAGGAGCGCGCACATGGCAGCACCTGGCTGCCCGGCTCGTATGATGCGGAGCTTGATACGCTCTACTGGCCGACTTCGGGGCCTGCGCCGTCACCGGAGGCGATGCGCGACAATATCCCGGCTGACATGCGCTTCACCAATTCCACCCTGGCGCTTGATCCGGCGACCGGCGAGATCAAATGGGACGTGCAGCATCTTCCGCGCGATAATTGGGACACCGACCACACCTATGAGCGCATTCTGGTCGACGTCGAGGTACGCCCGGACGCCGACTCTGTCTGGAAGATGAATCCGAATCTGCCGGAAGGCACAAAGAAATTGATCACCGGCATTCCAGGCAAGACAGGTATTGTCTGGACAATGGATCGGGAGACCGGTGAGTTTTACTGGGCCAAGCAAACGACCCACCAGAACATCGTTGCGGATATCGACGCCGAAACGGGTAAAGTCACGGTCAATGAAGACGTGATCCTAACCGAGATTGAGGGCGACCCCAAGCTGGTTTGCCCCTCTATGGCGGGCGGGCGTGATTGGTACGCCGGCGCTTATTCTCCCGAATCCAAGACCATCTTCATGCCGATGCTGAATCTGTGCATGAATGTTGTCGCGAGCTATAAAGACCCGCGCTACGGTTTGCTTCCGGAATTCGTGAAAACACCCGACGAAGAATACTTTGGACGTCTCGAAGCGATCAATGTGGAAACGGGTGAGACGCGTTGGATCCACCAAGCTGAACACGGTGTGATGTCTGTGCTCACAACTGGCGGCGGTCTCGTGTTCGCTGGCGACACCAATCGCCGGTTTAGAGCTTACGATCAGGATACGGGCGAGATTGTTTGGGAAACGGTCCTCGGCGGGCCGGTTTCGGGCTTCCCAATTAGTTATGGGGTCGACGGGGAGCAATACATTGCGGTCCCCACCGGCAGCGGCGGCGCAGTTCCGTTGTGGGCTATGCTGAGCGGCGTCAGATCGCTGCCGCCCGGCGGCAATGCGCTCTATGTCTTCAAGCTCAGATAGTCAGATTGACGATAAAGATCGACGACGAACGACTGCAGTGTTCGAGCTAAAAAATACTGCGCGCCGCGAGCGCGCAGAATAGGAGGAAAGCAAAATGATCACAGGCGCTAAATCTCTATTCCGAAGTCAGGCTTTCAAGCTGGGCGGGCGCATTTTAGGCGTCGCCGCGTTCGCGCTTGCTGGCTGCACGACAATCGCAGACACAAACGGCGTATCGGCCGCTCCGGCGACCGCGAGCTTGTCGGATGCGGGCGGATATGAAGGCCGTGTCCGCTTAACGCGCTTCTTAGATGAGCCAGACGGCTATTGTCTCGACGTCCCGGGCCCTGAAGGCTCGGAGATGCTGCAGTTTCCGTTAGTCGCGCACACCTGCCACGCTGATCCTAAAGGCGACCAAGTCTTTAGCTTTAACGCCGACGGCTCCGGACAAATCCGCTGGACAACGGACACGCATGATTTGTGCTTTACGGCTGACGAAGCTGTTGCACTGTCGAAATTGAATTTGCGTGCATGCGATCAGCCGGAGCTGCAATCCTTCATCTTCACAGAGAAGAAGGAGTTTCAGCTCTCTGGGACGCAATTGTGCGTTCAAGTTGAGCGGACTGGACCCGGGCCCTTCGAAACGGCTGAAGACGGGCAGGATAGCTATGGACGCGGCCGTTCGGTGAACGCCCAATTCACACATTTGATGCGGGTCCTTGAATTGCGGGATTGCGGGGACGGGGACCCGGCGATGTCTCGTTGGCAAGCAACCGAATAGACTTTTGGAGGGAAACAAAATGATGTTGAGTTTAACGTCTCGTACTTCAAAGACAGCATCGGCGGCCCTGGGTATCAGGCGTTTTGTTTTCGCTGCGGGTGCGGCCCTGTTCGCGAGCGCCTGCGCCGCAAGCGGCCCAACAAGCGACGCCCCAACGAGCGACGACCCGACAAGCGACGCTCCAACGCGTGACGGGGAATGGATCACCCTCTTCGACAATGGCGAATGGGGCGATGGTCTAGAAGTTTGGATCAGCCGCGAAGGCGTGTTTCCAGTCGATGAACAGAACATTTTCACGCTGACGGATGACGGGCTGATCCAGATTTACGGCCCGGAGCCGGAATTGGTCGAAGACGCGTTGCTCATGACCAAACAGGACTATGAAAACTACCGCTTCGTGGTGGAGTACAAATGGGGATCGGCGCAGTTCAACCGGCTGGACGCGCCGCTCAATTCCGGAATCCTGTATCACGTCTTCGCAGAACCGACGGGTGAAGATCCGGCCGACCCCACTATTCCTCGCTTAGGGTCGACGGCGAGTTATTTCGCGCCGGTTGAGGGTCCGCCTTTTGCGGACGGCCCACGCAAAGAGAACAGTTTTGGGGGCTGGACGCGCAGCATCGAATACCAAATGCGCCTGGGGCAGGGAGGCTTTTCACGCGTGATTGGTACGCACGCACTGGCGACCGTCGGCGAGGACGGTCATTACACGCCGGCGATCGAAGGGGGCGAAGTCGAAGAACGCGGGGCCTTAAAAGGACAGCCGTTCGGCTTCACAGCTCGTGAAGCGTACGACAGTGAAACGGATTGGAATGTCGCGGAGGTCATCGTCAATGGCGACGCCGCGCGTCATCTCATCAACGGCCGCGAAGTTTTGGTGATGGAGGATTTCCGCGTTCTTGATTTCGCGACGCAAAAACTTATGCCGCTAAAGTCAGGACGTGTCGGTGTCCAAGCCGAAGGCGCCGAGCTTTATGTTCGATCGATCAAGCTGCTTCCGCTTTGACGGATCGCCCTGCCAAATTTCGTCTGCAGAGCTCATTTTGCGCCAAACCAGCGTGTACGGCTTGGTCTCGCCGGAGCCGCTTGTTTCTGGGTCGACAGACAGGGTGAGCAAATCGCCGTCTAGGTTTGCGTGGCGTATGAAGACGCGCCCAACCCAGGCAGGGACAGAGGACATGTCGACATAATGATGCACGAATTCGCCTTTAAGTTCCCATGTCGCAGCGTAGCAGACGAACTGACCCACGCGCCATTCTTCATTAATGTCAGTTTCCGGCCAAGTATCCCTCATTAGAAAGGCCGACATGCGGCCCTCGAGCGAGTATTGAAGTTGCCCAATTCCGTTCTCGCCAAAAACTTCAGTTTCCGGCCCTCCGCCCTCTTCGCGACAACTGACCATCGCCCAACATCCTAGAAGCGCTGATTCATCGATTGCAGTCACATTTGCGTCCTTATCAGTGTCGCGAAGAAGGTTGTTTGGAAGCTACATCCAGCTCCCGCCATTGGGGCTGATCTGTTGACCGGTGACGAAGGATGCTTCGTCCGATCCCAAGAAGAGGATCGTATTCGCAATCTCCACCGGATCACCCAAACGACCTAGGGCCGTTTGCGCGACAAAGGCGCCTTTCAACGCCTCAGGGTGCTTATCCATCATGGGCGTCTTAATGGCGCCTGGCAAAACAGCGTTTACTCGAATGCCTTTAGGACCAAGTTCCGTAGCGAGATTTCGCGTTAATCCCAAAACGCCGGCTTTGGACGCACAATATCCCGGAACGCCGGCATGGCCGACGACGGCGCTGACGCTGGACAGATTGATGATCGACGCCCCGCGGCTCATATGCGGCGCGCTCGCTTTGATGCAGTTGAACGTGCCCGTCAGGTTGATCTTGAGAAGCCGATCCCAGGCCTCTGACGAGGAATGAGATAAAATGTCCCACGGTTCGGCCAGCGGTTGTCCGCTCATCGCTCCCATAATCGCCGCTTCGGACTGCTTCAGCCACATCTCGGCCTCTTTTGGGTCTCCATCCAGAATGCCGGCGTTGTTGACCAAAATGTCGACGCGGCCATGTTTGGAGGCGACGTCGTCAATGGCGGTTTTCACCGCGTCTGCGTCGGAGACGTCGAGCGCGACTGCTTCGGCGTTTCCCAGCGAGCTTGCATGGCTGCTGGCGGCGTCGGCGGAGACGTCCGCGACGACGACCGTCGCCCCTTCCTCGCTAAAGCGTTTTGCGGTCGCCGCGCCAATTCCGGATGCGCCGCCCGTAACGAAGGCGATTTTGTTCTCAAGCCGCATGGCATGTCTCTCCATTCATTCGTGATGAGATTATGGTTGATGTGCCACTGTTTAGCCGCTGCATAAGACTTAGGCGACCGTCCGATCGCCTAAAAAAAAGAATTTAAATCTGAGGCTTTATCTCTGGCTGGTCACGCGCGTCGCCAATGTTTTTGGGATCTTAGCGAGCGAACAATCATGCCAGAGACAAGCCGTCGGAATGGTCCAGTCGCGGGAGGATTGAGTGCAACTGGACCATTCCGTAACTTAGAAGTTGAAGCGGAGACGGGCGCCATAACGGAAGCCGTCCGCCCAGCCCTCCACCACTTCAGTATCGCGTCTGAACACAGAAGAGCGGAACTCCTCATCGGTAATGTTCTCGCCATAGAGCGTGACCGAGTACTTATCTTCAGGCGCCGTGAAAATCAGTCTGACTTGGCCGGTCGTATAAGCGTCTTCTTCGGTCACTGGATCGTCATTGGTGAAGTCGAAAAAGAAAGAGTCCTGATAGAACCAGTCAGTCGCCGCCCCAATCGTCCAACCGTTCTGGAGCGTTTTCTGGTAGTCGAGCGTCGCCGACAAAGTATTCTCCGGCGCATTCTGCATGGTGTTGCCGCTGAATATGCCGAACTCTTCATACGTCGCATCGAGATAGTTGTACGCTAAGCGCACCAGGAACTCATCGGTGATCGCGTAGGTCGTGTCGAACTCAAAGCCCTGAATTTCAGCTTCGGCTGCGTTACGGGTCACAGCTGCGGGGCCCGTCGCCGTGACTTCAACACGCTGTTGCTGAAGATCTTTGTAGTCGTAAAGGAACGCCGACGCGTTGAAACGCATCCGACCATCCAGCAAGTCCGACTTCACGCCTATCTCAAAGGCGTCGATCTCTTCCGGGTCAAATGTCAGCTCAGCCAAGGCGCGCGAACTTGCGTTGAACTGAACGCCACCACTTTTAAAGCCTTGCGTGTAGCTGCCATAAATCAGAACATCTTCATTGACGTCGTATTCAACCACGACTTTCGGGTCGAACGTGTCGAAGTCCAGATCGTCGGAGAACTCGTAGTTTTCAACGACCGCCGGAAGCATGGGCACGTCTGTCCTGCCGGACATGGTGTAGTCCTTCGTCTCCGACGTGTATCGACCGCCCAATGTTAGCCTCAACTGATCGGTGATCGGAAATTCAATCTGTCCGAAAACCGCGATGCTCTCGGTTTCGACGTCAACGATCGTGTTGTCTTGAATCTCCGTACCCGTGAACGGGATCATAGGATTCATCAGAGCAATGTTTACGGGCAACGATGCGCCTTGCCATAGGAAGCCGTCATCGCGATACGCGTCGTCGAGATAATAGAAGAAGCCCGCAACAAAGCTGCCGCCGAACAAATTCTGAGAGGAGATGCGGAATTCTTGCGAGAGCGTTTCCGATTCTTCTTCGAACGTCGTCAAACCAATCGGCGTATTCGTTCGATCGAAATCGCCTAATTGCTCCGCTTCGCTGTCGCGATAGGAGGACAGCGAGGTCAGGGTGAAATCGCCAATCTCTTTGTCGACGCGGAGGATCCCTAGCAACGCTTCGATTTCAACAAAACCATCTTCGTTGATTGCGTGATTGTAGGGGTCCGTCGCTGCCGGAACAGGCGCGCCCGGCGGGAAGCCGAACAGCGGGATTGTTAGACCGCCATCCAACGTTGCGGCGCTGCTGGCCGCGTTCGATTCGGCGTCCAGATCCGTATATTGGAGGCTGCCCGAAATCGTAAGCGTGTCGGTTGCGTCAAGCACCAATTTACCACGTGCGGCAGACGTTGTTTCGTCGTCATCGACGCCCGTGGTCGGGTTTTCGATGTAGCCGCCCGTAAATTGCTGGCCGAAGCTGGCGCTGCCGCTCACCTTTTCAGAAATGGGTCCGGAAACGGCGCCGCGGACAAGATAGCCGCCTCTGTCAGATAGGCCGCCTTCCAGGAAACCGGTAACGTCATCCGCCGACGGCTCTTGGGAAACGATGCTGATCGCCCCACCCGGCGTGTTCCGTCCAAAAAGCGTACCCTGCGGCCCTTTTAGGACTTCGATTCGGCCGATATCGAGCAAGTTGAACTCTTGGCCGGAGAACCGCGAAATATAGATCTCGTCAACGAACACGCCGACCGACGGATCTGCGCCGACGTCAAACTTCTGGCTGCCGACGCCCCGCATCACGATGCGCGTCCGTGATTGGTCCGCCTGTCCGACATAAAGACCCGGCGTAAAACGCGTGAGGTCTTCAATTGAAACGATGTTTTGTTCTTCAATCGCATCTTCACCGAAAACGGTGAGTGCGATAGGCACGTCTTGGCTAGATTCCGCTTTCTTCTGAGCAGTAACGATCACAGTGTCGATTACTCTGACCTGATCTTCTTCTGCATCCCCTTCAGTTTGCGCATTTGCAGTGCCCCCATGCAGCGCAATCGCGAGGCCGCAGAGCGCGGCACTTCCATACAATGACCGTGATTTGTTCACGATAATCCCTCCCTAATTGAACTTTATATTTTTATTTTGTGTATATGCTCCATATGAGCATGTCTACCAAACGATGGCAGTCTTGCATCTCTTCAGCTTCGCTCACCCAAAATATTAAACACTTGGTCAATTCTGTATATGAAATATATATTCAAATAGATTATGTATTAATATAATACAGAATTGCGTGATTAGAGATGTTTGGGTGTTGTTTTCGTCCCCTTTTTGCCAAACATCATGTATTCGAAAAATCTATTGATTTTTTTGGCGAAAATACGCGTAGAAGCTAAGTACAATTGCAGTTGCGCATACGTAGGTCATAGATGTGCCTGGGAAAAAATTCCCGTATCCATTTAGGTCAATGAATACAAAATAGCCGATATCGGTTAGCCCTGCGACGAGCGCTGCGAGAAAAATCCCATACGTGTTCGCACGCCAAACAAAAATGGCGGCGATCATCGTGACAGCGCCGACCCATGCCAGGTTCCAAGCGTGTTGGTTCAAGATTGCGCCGACAGCTGGATGATAATCCATATCTAAAAGGCTGGGCTCTACGCCGGCGGCGATCCCCTGAATGCCTTCCGTTGTTCCGCCGGGAATAATCACAACGCCGGCCATGACATGCACAAAGCCCCAAAAGAGCCAAAGCAGCGCGGATATCTTCAACAAGATCGACGTCATACGCTTCTCTCCCCGACGCTATTTTATATGTCTTTTCGACTGAGTGCGCCAATTAGTGAACATATTCATTATGTATCTGATTACGACATGTCAACACAACGAAATTGAGGTGGGGCGTGACAAATGACGCGCCCATCCTATTCGCTCTTGCAGCGCTATAGCGCTAGTGATCCGTGTTACCTTGTTGACTTAGAATAGCTGACTGTACTTATGGATAGAAATTGTACACAATTCATGGGCGGCCCTGTTCATTATGACGGATTTTGAAACCCTCTCTTCGATCGCGCGGACGACTGTTGTGCCGGAGAAGAGTATAAAGCTGATCAACACCGACACGCCGGATTTGGAGCTCTATCATTTCGGGTTTTCGATCTGCTCGCACAAAGTGCGCGCCACCCTTCATGAGCTCGGCGCGGGATGGCGATCCTTGGAACTCGATCCCGGAAAGAATCAGAATTACAAGGCCGATTACGTCCGATTGCGTCTGACGTCCGATGCGGCTGAATCCAGCCCCTTTTCAACCGGATGGAGCGGCGGTTCCGCCGTTGCGGAATCTGGTTTCGATCCGCTTGTGGTCCCAACTTTAGTCGATCTGCGCGAAAACCGCGTCATCGCCGACTCATTGGAGATCTGCCTCTATCTGGCGCGCAGTATGCGCGACTCGTACGACCTTCTGCCGGAGGATATCGAGCAAGACGTGCTCGCCGAGCTCGATAAAGTTGATCAAAAACCTCATGTCGCCTTGTTATACGGCGCCAATCCGCACCGTGACGGACGCTCGCTCATTTTTCGCAAAGTGTTCAAATCAGAGCACGAAAGGAAAGCGGCGGCGGCGCGCGAGGAAGCCGACAAGGTCAAGGGCCAAGATGCGCGCCTAGACGCCGCCTATGACGCGAAGATCAAGAAAGAGCTGGCGGGCAGCTCGTTCGTCGCCTCCACAGATAAAATGGTCGCGGCGATCAAGCGAACAGATCAGCTGATTGAAGAATTCGCCGGTACGCTGGAGGCGTCCGGCGGCCCATGGGTTTTCGGCGACCGTTTCACCATGGCGGATGTTTTCTGGGGCGCAAGCTTACTCCGGCTTGAATTCCTCGGATATAGTTGGCTCTATCGGTCGGACCCGGTACGCCCGGCGGTCGCCGAGTACGCAGATCGCGTGTTTGCGCGTCCCAGCATATCTCAGATGATCGCAAAGTGGCCCACGCATCCTTGGTCGCGACCAGCCGCGAAATGGTTGCGGCGACCAGCTTTGCCGGATCTTCTCTTCGGATTGGGATCGCGCGAAGGCGTGCGCGGCGACCTCTAAACGGGGTCGGGCGGCGGACCCGCAAAACGAAAAAAGGCCGGGCGATTTAGCATCGTCCGGCCTTTTTCATATTTGACGGCCGCAAAGCCTAGGTTAGCAGGTCGAAGCGATCCGCATTCATGACCTTGGTCCAAGCCGCAACGAAATCGCGAACAAATTTCCCGCCATTGTCGTCTTGTGCGTAGACCTCGGCAAACGCGCGGAGGATCGAGTTCGAGCCGAAGACCAAATCCGCGCTTGTCGCCGTGAACTTGATCATGCCGGTCTCGCGGTCCCGCAATTCATAAGACCCATCACCAACCGGATGCCAGCTATAAGACATGTCCGTCAGATTGGTGAAGAAGTCTGGCGTGAGCGCGCCTTCGCGATCGGTGAAGACGCCGTGCTTTGACCCGCCATGATTGACGCCCAAGACTCGCAGGCCGCCGAGCAGGACAGTCGTCTCTTGCGCCGTCAATCCGAGCAATTGCGCGCGGTCCAGGAGCATTTCCTCGGCGCTGACCTTGTAGTCTTCCTGACGCCAGTTGCGGAAACCGTCCGCGAGCGGCTCGAGATATTGGAAGGAGGCGACATCCGTTTGCGCGTCCGACGCGTCGCCGCGACCTGGCGTGAAGGGAACCGCCACATCTTGGCCGCCGGCTTTAACAGCTTGCTCAACGCCCACATTGCCCGCAAGAACAATGACGTCCGCAATCGATGCGCCATGCGTCGATGCGATGGGCTCCAAAACGCCGAGCACTTTCGCGAGACGCTCCGGTTCGTTGGCCGGCCAGTCCTTTTGCGGGGCCAAGCGAATGCGCGCGCCGTTTGCGCCGCCTCGTTTGTCCGATCCGCGATAGGTGCGGGCGCTGTCCCAAGCGGTTGCAATCATTTCCGCGCCGGTTAGTCCGCTGGCTGCGATGTCGGCTTTGACGGCGTCGACATTGTAGCTCGCATTCCCGGCTGGAATCGGATCCTGCCAGATCAACTCTTCTTGCGGCACGAACGGGCCCATATAGTTTTGGATTGGTCCCATATCGCGGTGGGTCAGCTTGAACCATGCCCGGGCGAAGGTGTCGGCGAAATAGTCGGGATCCGCCGCGAACTTCTCGCAGATCTCGCGATAGATCGGGTCGACCTTCATCGCCATGTCGGCGTCGGTCATGATCAGGTTGTGCTTGATAGGTTCACCGGACGCATCAGGATATTTGTGCTCGTCACGGATGTCGATCGGTTCCCACTGCCACGCGCCGGCGGGCGATTTCTTCAACTCCCACTCATAGCCGAACAACACTTCCAGATAGCCCATATCCCATTGGGTCGGGTTGGGCGTCCAGGC
This sequence comes from Pseudomonadota bacterium, assembly GCA_039026555.1. Classification (GTDB taxonomy): domain Bacteria; phylum Pseudomonadota; class Alphaproteobacteria; order Caulobacterales; family Hyphomonadaceae; genus JBCCMB01. Next base: position 10,903 of record JBCCMB010000024.1, on the reverse strand, counting down.
GCCTTCAATGCCGGAGGTGAAGGCCTTGTTCGCTTTGCCCTCAGAACCGGGATTGTGCCAGCCGAAACCGGCTTCTTCGATCTCCGCGGCGTGCGGCTCCGGGCCGATATTGTCGCCGGGTCCGTTGCCATGCGCTTTGCCGACTGTATGGCCGCCAACGGTCAGCGCCGCGGTCTCTTCGTCATTCATCGCCATACGCGCAAAAGTTGTGCGCACATACTGCGCCGTTTTCGCGGGGTCTGGACTCCCGTTCACGCCTTCCGGGTTCACATAGATCAAGCCCATATGCGATGCGGCGAGCGGCTGATCCATTGTGTTGGCGTCGTTAAGATCGGCGACGCGGTTTTCGGTTGCAGCGAGGATTTCATTCTCCGCGCCCCAATTGATGTCGATCTCCGGACCCCAAATATCTTCGCGGCCGAAACCGAAGCCGAAGACCTTCAACCCCATGGAGTCGTAGGCGGCTGTGCCGGCCAAGGCGATCAGATCGGCCCAGCTTAGCGCGTTGCCATATTTCTTCTTCACCGGCCACAAAAGACGGCGGGCCTTGTCCAGGCTTGCATTGTCCGGCCAGGAGTTCAAAGGCGCGAAGCGGATATTGCCCGTGCCTGCGCCGCCGCGTCCGTCGCCTAGGCGGTATGTGCCTGCCGCGTGCCAGGTCAGGCGGATCATGAAGCCGCCATAATGTCCCCAATCAGCGGGCCACCAGGATTTGCTATCGGTCAAAACGGCTTTGACGTCGTCCCAAACGCCTTGGAAGTCCAAAGATTTCACTGCTTCGCGATGGTTGTAGTCCGGGTCCATCGGATTAACGCGGGCGTCGTGCTGGTGAAGAATGTCCACATTCAGGGCTTTAGGCCACCATTTGGTGACGCTGTTGCCTGTCCCCGTATTGCCGCCATGCATGACAGGGCATTTTTCCAAACTCGAGCTGTCGGTCATCTTTGACTCTCCCTGAAAATTGGTTGTTGAAAATACTACCGGCTAAACCGAGCGAAGCGCGGAACCGCGACGGCGCGAGCAAGGTTTAAGCCCAAAATAGGCCGACACAGTGATAAGACAAATTGTAATTTTTTCTCACCGCGATAAGTTCATCTAATGAAAAGCGTTACCCTAAAACACCTGCGCTATTTTGATGCGCTCGCGCAATACGGGCATTTCGGCCGCGCCGCTAGCGAATGCGGCGTGACGCAACCCGCCCTCTCAACTCAGATCAAAGAATTAGAAGCGCTTACGGGCGCGCCGCTGGTCGAACGGTCGACGCGAAAAGTTCATTTAACGGCGCTTGGCGAAAAATTCGCGCGACGGACCCGGTTGATCCTGACGGAGATTAGTGAGCTCAGCGATCTGGTGCGGGCGGAGAAGGACGTCTTCTTTTCCGAGCTTAATATCGGCTTCATACCGACCATCGCGCCTTATGTGCTGCCGAGCGTGATCAGCGTGATGAAAGGGCGGTTTCCGCACGCCAAATTGCGTCCGCGCGAGGCGATCACGTCCGAATTGGTGGAAGATCTACATTCGGGCGATCTGGATCTGGCCATGGTTGCGCTTCCCCTAGACGAGCCCAATTTGCAGGAATTCCCTTTGTTCGAGGAGGAATTCTTATTGGTCCGGCCGCCGGAATCGCGGCTAGAACCCCATCCTACGGCGGCGGAAATGGCGACCATGCAGGTGCTGTTGCTGCGAGAAGGACATTGTTTTCGGGATCAAGCCTTATCGTATTGCGAAGCAAACTCGGCCACGCCGAGCGATGTGATTGAGGGAAGCTCGCTCTCGACGCTGGTCGGCATGGTCAGCGTAGGCATGGGCGTGACGTTAATCCCAGAAATGGCGGCGCCGGTTGAGACCACGCTAAACGGCGTATCGGTTTCGCGCTTTCCCGATCCTCCACCAACGCGCTCTGTTGGTTTGGTTTGGCGACAATCCAATCCACTGGTCGAAGAATTCATGCGGTTTGCAAGCGTGGTCAAATCCGCCCGGCTGAAACCCAACCCCAATGGCTTGTCCGACGCCTAAGTGAGGTCGAATGGATAGTCTTCGACAAGACGACGTTTCAGGATTTTGCCAGCTGCGTTTTTGGGGAAGTCCGTCAGGAACCGCACTTCCTTCGGGCATTTATAGCCAGATAAACGTTTTTTGGATTCCGCGATAATGAAGTCTTCGCTCGGCGCTGCGCCGTCCGATGGGATGACGCACGCTACGACACGCTCCACCCATCTATCGTCCGGCACGCCGATGACCGCGACATCCTCGACGCCCGGCACTTCATAGAGCACGTTTTCAACCTCTATCGGATACACGTTCTCGCCGCCGGAGATGATCATGTCTTTCTTACGGTCGGCGATATAGACAAAACCTTCTTCGTCCAGGCGGCCGAGGTCTCCCGTAGCGACCCATCCATCCGCAATGGTGTCTTTCGTCGCGCTGGCGTTACCCCAATACGCCAGTGTCGTGCTCGACGAGCGGATGAGGATTTCGCCGATCTCTCCCGGCGCCGCGTCGGATCCGTCAGTTGCGGCCAATTTAAGTTCAACGCCTTTAAAGGGCTTGCCGCACGAGCGCAGTATTTCTTCGCGCTCGGCGATCGCGTGCAAATGATCGTCATGGCTTAGGCGGCAGATCGGCCCGCCTTCCGTGGACCCGTAGCTTTGAACAAATTCCGTGGTTGGGAATTGCGCCATCGCCTTTTTCAGAGTGGTCACGGGCATGGGGGAGGCGGCGTACAAAATCCGCTCCAAAGATGCGGCGGCGTCCGGCGTCCGCTCGCGATCCAAAATGTCAGACACCATTGTGGGGGCGAGATGTGTGTTGGTGATTTGTTTATCCGCGATCGCGGCGAGCACGGCGTCTGGCCGGAAGACGGATTGGATGGTGATCTCCGCCCCGACCATGAAATTGGGAAACCCATGATACCACATGCCGCCAACATGGAATAAGGGCATGACCACCAGCGTGCGGTCGCCGGCGTGAAGCTTTAGCATGTCATAGGCGATCCGATCCGCGCTCGACAGCAAAGCGTGATGCGTCAGCACGGCGCCTTTGGGTCGCCCGGTCGTGCCGCTGGTGTAGACGATGCACGCCGGATCCGAACTTTCCGCCGTCGCGGCGTCTTTGTCGTCGGTAAGATGATCGTCGATCAGTGTTTCGTAATTGCGCCAACCCGCGTGCGAGGCCTCGCCAATGATGAAACAATGCTTAATCGTCGCCTGCGCGGCTGCGGTCTCAGCCGCGGTTTCAAGGAAGGCGTCCTCTGCGATGAAGACGGTTGGCGTACAATCGCTCAAAATAAAGGCGATCTCATCCGCCGTCAGTCGCCAATTGATTGGTACGATGATCACGCCCAGCGCGGCGGCGAGATAAATCTCAAGACATTCGATCCGGTTCTTCGACAGAAACGCGACGCGGTCGCCCGTCTTCAAGCCAAGTCCGTGCAGACCGTTTCTCAACGCCCGCGCACGCTGCGCTACGGTTTCGAAGGTTACGGACCGATCATCATCGTGAAACGCAATGCGGTCTTTGAACCGCTCCGCATTTTGGTCCGCAACGTCGCCAAGAGTGGAAAAGCTCTGCACGTCGATCATCTCCTTGCGATCGCCAGCCATGAGGCCGACGATCGCCCGGTTCTTCTTACTCGCCCATCAGCACCGGTAGAAGCAGATGCGAAGGACGCGACGGATCATGATAGATGTCGTGGCGCACCGTCTCGGACGAACAGATGTGATACGGGATATATTCCGCATTGGTCGCGCCGGCGATGCCGGTTGGCAGATCAGCGGCGTATATATCGATACAGATGCGGTGGCCTTTGCGGAACGTGTTCGCCGTCGCCAGGATTTCGATGTCGTATTCTTCCACCTTGCCGGGTTTAACCGGTTTTTGCGCTTTGCGCGTCAGCGGGTGCCAGGGGCGGCCGGGCTTGGAGCGTTTCTTGTCGACCGCGCGATGCGACGCCTTCAGCCAGCCGCGCGTAAGTTCGCGTTCCGCCAGATCGTCGGGAACCTCCCGCTCGCCCTCGCGCGCGGTCATAACGGAGACGTCCGGGCCGACATCCTTGAGCACGGCGAACCAATTGGTGTCGGTCGCATCGATCGATGCGAAGAGCTTTAACACCGCCGGTCCTGCGATTGAGACGTCTTCGGCCAGAGGCGGGGTTAGATAACGCAGCCTTTGAAGCTTGTCCGTCTGCGTCGCCGGCATTTGCACGAAGGTGTCAGGACGTTGGAAATCGTCAATGCTGGTCTCCCGGAAAGGTTCGGTCGACATGCGCTCCCAGGTGTTGAGGTAGAATTTGGTCCACGCGACGTTTTTCGGCGGCCATTGGTCTGCGGTGCGCCAAGTGTTGTCGCCCATCATCCAATAGCGCACGGCGGGCTCGTCCATAATGCCCGTTTCCATGCCTTTCAGCCAATGGTCGTACCAACGAAGGATCTCGCCATGCATGGTGTGGAAGGGCCGCTCCAAATGGGACGGGCCTAGCAATGTCATCTTTTTCGGGGCGTCGATTTCCTCAAAATAGGTCTGGCAGCCATTAAGGTGGGTTTTGTAGGTGTAAGCGTACCAGCCCGAGCCCGTGTAAACCGGGATGTTGATGTTTTTGAAGCTCTCTTCGCTTTCCTTCACCGAGTCCTCGGTGTCGTAGGGATTGATGAGAATGTTGAAATAGGGCGGCATGTGCTGCCCTTTTTGCGCGATCACATTGTAGATGTGCGGATAGATCCGGTAGTCGGGATTTTCGATCGCTTCTTCCCACAAAGCTTGCTGTTCCGCCGGCAGATCCCCTGGTTGTCCTTTGTCTTGATGCATGGCGGAGAAATGGCCGAGCAGGTATCGGAAGGTATGCACGACGCCGCCCGTATATTCATGGCGGAACCCGCCAAGATGCCCATAGGCGCCGCGCGGGTCGAAGGGAAAGATCGCTTTGAGCGAGGGCGGTTGCTGGCGCGCGACATTCATCTGTTCGGCGCCAAAGCCGGAAATGCCGATCATGCCGACCTGGCCGTCGCACCATGGCTGTTTGGCGATCCATTCGATCAGATCATAGCTGTCCCATTCGCGTGATCCGCCTCCTTCGGATTTGCCAATGCCGCGCGGACCGCCAATGACATGCACATATCCGCGAGAGGCGAGGAGGTGAGAATCTCCGGCTTCCAACGGTCCCGCCCACAGCGACGCCCATGCCGGTTGCGGCGGCAAATGCTCCGCCATGTCGGCGCCTTGCATGTCTTTATTGTAGATCGCAAAGGCCAGCAGGGCGGGGAGGGGTTTGTCCGTTTTCGGTCGGTAGATGTCGATGCAGAGTTTGACGCCGTCCCTCATTTCAACGAACACGTCCTTGTCTCGGATCATCTCCTCATATTCGGCTGGGCGCCGATATTCGACGGGCGGTTCGTCGCCCGTATGTATCCTTAGGCGGTCATCAGAATTGGACGTCATGTCGGTCTCCCCAGCTTATCTACTCAATGTCTCGGCCGCGCGGCGCGCAGGCGCATCATCCCCAAAGTGTCGGTCTAAGTCAGACGGCTCAGCTTGCTAGTCGCTGTACGCCGTTTCGAATTGCTCTCGAAGCTTATTCTTTTGCACTTTACCCATCGTGTTGCGTGGCAATTCGCTAAGCCAATAGAAGCGGCGCGGATGTTTGAAACGCGCCAAATTGTCATCGAGCGCGGTTTGCAGCGTCGTGGTTTCGATCTCGTCGGCCTCGGCGACAAGAACCGCTACGACGCCTTCGCCCACATCGGCGTGTGGAACTCCCACAACGGCGCTTTCCTTAACGCCTTCAACATCATCCAGAACGGATTCAATTTCTTTCGGATAAATATTGTAGCCGCCGGAAATGATCAGATCTTTGGAGCGGCCGACGATTTTGAGACGTCCGTCTTCGCTAAGTTCGCCAAGGTCGCCGGTGATGAAAAACCCGTCTTCGCGGACTTCTTGCGCGGTCTTCTCCGGCATTTCCCAATAGCCGTTGAACAGATTGGGCCCGCGAATTTCGATGCTGCCGACGCTCCCCGCAGGCAGCGCCGCGCCGTCGGTGTCGCAGATCTTCACTTCGGTGCCGGGCATCGCGTAGCCGACAGTTCCCGGTAAGCGTTCGCCGTTGTAAGGGTTGCTGGTGATGACCCCGGCTTCGGACATGCCATAGCGTTCTAAGATGGCGTGGCCCGTCGCCTCGGTCCATTCTTCCGACGCTTGCGCCGTCAGCGGCGCCGAGCCGGAGACGAACAAACGCATAGACTTACAATCTTCTTTGCCGAACCCGTCCAGCGACAAAAGACGCGAGTAATAGGTCGGCACGCCCATCAAAATCGTGGCGCGCGGCATCTCTTTGCGCACGGCCGCAGCATCGAAGCCGGGATGGAACAGCATGGTCGATGCGTTCAGCAGGGATGTGTGCAGCGCGAAGAACAGCCCATGCACGTGGAAGATCGGCAGCGCATGTATGAGAACGTCGTCCGGCTCAAACTCCCAAAGTTCATGCAGCATATGGGTGTTGGAGATCAATGCGCGGTGGGACAGCATCGCGCCTTTAGATCGACCGGTGGTGCCGGAGGTGTAGACGATCGCCGCGACATCGGTCTCATCGCGCATCTCGATCGCATCGTCGGGTGCGGTATCGAGCGCTTCGCGCCATAATCCAGCGTCCGACGATGTTCCCAAAGGCGCGATCGCAGGGACATTGGCGGCTTGTGCGATCTCGCTCAGCGCGTCGAGCGAGCCTGGTTGGCAGACAAAGAGCGAGGGCCGCGCATTGGACAGGAAATACTCCACTTCATTGGGTGTGTAGGCGATGTTGAGCGGCACGAAGACGGCGCCGATCCGCAAGACCCCAAGATAAAGTCCGACGCCTCCAGGGGATTTATCGATCTGAACCACAACGCGATCGCCGGGTTTGACGCCTTTGGCTCTCAAAAGGCCGGCGAAGCGCGCGGACAATTCGTCTAACTCTGCAAAACTCCAAGTCTCTCCCGTCGGCGTTTCGATCGAAGTTTTGCCAAGATTCTTCTGATATCCGTCTTGCAGCGTCTTGAACAAATTCACTCTCATATTCCCACATCTCCCTTGGCTGCAGCTGTTCCGGACCGCCGCGCTTTGACCTCGCCCATAGAATTTCAGGCATGCATACAGTCTGAAACGCCAACCGTCTAATCGCGCGTTCCGAGAAATTTGCGGGCGCTAAATCCAAGCGCGCGCGGCTTGCCTTTCGTAACGTAAACTCGGCGTCGCTTATTGGGGTGAACAATCCGACCTAAGCGCCGATACCGCTCACGCTCGCGACTTGTTCGTGCGATGCGAAACATCGCCCTCAGCGTGGTGGATAAAAATAGAATTTGAGCGCGCTTGCGCTCCGCCGGCTCCGCAGCGTCCGCCGGCTACGTGGCGAAACCGTCCGGCAGCCAAACGAAAAGGGCTTGCATTTAATTAGACGATCAGCTAATTAATTTGAAAATTAGCTATATGTCTAATTATCGAGACTGGAGGAAAACATGTCGTTCGAACAATTGCCGGCAGGCCAGACGCGGTCCGTCACACAAGATGAAATCCGCCAATACGAAGAATGCGGATTTGTCCATTTGCCAAATATTCTCGACATCGATCTTGTGACCCAAATGGAGAAAGTCTTCATGGAGGTCATGGACACAAAATCTGAAGGTTTAGCCAGTTCAGATTTCGGGGAACTGGCTCAAGGCCTTAAAGCTCAAGGTCTTGAGATATTGACTGAAGAAAATGACGTAAAAGAAAAACCAAGCGGCGTTAGGGGCAAGTTTAAAGCGGGTGGTTTCAACTGTCGCAATTACCCGTCTTTAGACAAGCTCGGACGGGGCGCTCCTTTTGGGCAGATAGCGGCTGAACTTATGGGCTCCACCCGGATCTGTTTTTACGGAGACCAGCTATTTTGGAAGCAGCCCAATTCCGAGCAACGCACGGCGTTCCATCAAGACGCCACTTACTTCCATCATGAGGGCGAACAGTGCTGCACGTTCTGGATGCCGATGGAAAAAGTGGACAAAGAAACCGGTATGATGGGTTATGCAAGGCGGTCGCATCTGGGTGATCTTTACAAGCCAAATCTCTTTGTGAGCCAAGCGCCCTTTCCCGGATCAGAAGGGAATGCGTTGCCTGACGTTGAGGCCAATGAAGAGAAATACGATGTCGTTTATTGTCCAGCGGAGCCCGGCGACATCATCGTCCATCACGTCAAAACCTGGCATGGCTCAACGGGCAATACCAGCGCGACCCGCCACCGTCGCGCCATGACGCTGCGCTATCTGGGCGATGACGTCACCTACCTAGAACGTCTGGGCACGCCGCCCGATTCGCCGAAGAGCGCCAGCCTGAAGGACGGCGATCCCATTGAGTGTGAAGAATTCCCGCTCATGTGGACACGTGAACAAGGTTTCGTCGGGTAGGCGATCCACGCTTACAATGTGGGCGCTTGGTCAATATTATGTTGAGTCGTCGGTATGCAATCAGAGCCTCACGTGAAACAACAAGAAGCACCGCGTCGACGCGGCCGTCCTCAAAATCATGAGGCGGCCGTATCCCGCGACCAAATACTCAACGCCGCTATCAAAGCGTTCGCCGCTTACGGCTTCGACGCCATGTCAATTCGCAGGCTGACGCGAGAGCTCAACGTAAGCCACGGACTTATTCACCATTACTTTGCATCTAAACGCGACCTCTGGGAGGCCTGCGTCGACGTGTATTTTCGGGCGCTAAGGGATCAGATGATCAACCTGGCGCCCGTTTCGGACAAAGGCGTCGAGCCAGCCGAAGCTGCGCGGGAATTTATCCGGGTGTCTGTGAGACTCTCTGCTCAATTCCCCGGGTGCGTGCGCATACTTCTGGACGAAGGCGCTCAAGGCGGCGCACGTCTTCAATATCTATTGTCGACATATCTCGATCCTGTTGGCGAGGCTTGGATGCACGCCATAGAACAACTCGGCAAAAGTTCGGGTATTGAGGCCCCTAACCCCCGAACGCTCTTTTTTCTGATAACGTTTGGCGGCTCCATACCTTTCTGCGCTCCTGCATTATCCGCCCATTTTGAGGGCGAGCCTCTACAGTCCTACGAAGCCATTGAGCGCCACGCAGATTCGGTCGCCAATTTGTTGGTAGACGGCATCCGAAATCGGTCCGACACGCACTAGGTTTTCGTCGCCAATAAGGTTTTTTCGGAGAAGTAGATGGTGCCCAGAAGAGGACTCGAACCTCCACGGCCTTGCGGCCACTGGCACCTGAAGCCAGCGCGTCTACCAATTCCGCCATCTGGGCTCACGCGGGATGTGACATCCGCGCGAAGGCTGAGGTAGATACCGGCGGGGAGGGCGGGGGTCAATCGCGAAACTGCGCGCCGCGAGCTTGAAGGCGAGGCTTGCGCTCTAAGCCGCATGGACTTCCGCGGCGAAGTTTGATCTACCGCTCGAACGAGCAAATCGGATGGCGAGACAAAGCAATGACGGGCGCGACGACGGGCGGTCTCATTACAATTTTCGGCGGGTCGGGTTTTGTCGGCCGCTATGTGGCGCGGGCTTTATGCCGCCAGAGTTGGCGCGTGCGCGTCGCTGTGCGCCGTCCGCATCTGGCGGGCGAGCTGCGTATGGCGGGCGAGGTCGGCCAGGTTCAGATTGTGCAAGCAAATGTCCGCAATCGTCCCTCAATTGAACGCGCGTTGGACGGGGCGGACGCCGCTGTCAATTTGGTCGGCATCTTGTTTGAAAAAGGACGACAGTCTTTCGACGGCACGCAGGCTTTGGGCGCCGCCAATGTCGCGGAGTTGGCCGCGGCCGCCGGGATAAAGCGTTTCGTTCAAATGTCGGCGATTGGCGCGGACGCTGAGTCCAAATCACAGTATGCGCGCTCAAAAGCCGACGCCGAAGCCGCCGTTTTGGAGCATTTGCCGAGCGCGACGATATTGCGGCCGTCGATTGTTTTTGGTCCAGAGGATGAGTTTTTCAATCGGTTTGCGCAAATGGCGCGTTACGCGCCGGCCTTACCCCTGATCGGCGGCGGCAATACCAAATTTCAGCCGCTCTTCGTTGATGATTTAGCGGACGCGGTCTTGGCGGCGTTAACGCGAGACGACGCGCAAGGGCGCATTTATGAACTTGGCGGCCCGAACACTTACAGCTTCAAGGAATTGCTGTCCTATATTCTAACCGAAGTGGACCGTCCGCGCTTTTTGGCGCCTCTGCCCTTCTTCGCCGCCAAGCCTCTGGGCGTTATCACCAGCGTCGCCTTCAAATTCTATCCCTTCATGGATCCGCCGATCACGGGCGATCAGGTCGAATTGTTGAAGAGCGACAATATCGTCGGCGCCACGGATGAAGATCTTGGCCGGATCGAGGATTTGGGGATTGGCCCCTTGGAGACCGTTGAAGCGGTGGTTCCCGACTATCTTTGGCGCTATCGCCCCTATGGCGAATTCCATCAATCTCGGGAAGACGAGGTGTCGCGCGTCGACGTCTAGCGCATCGCGTTTGCGCCTAAACCAGCGTCGGCAGATGCGGCGAGGCGATCAACAAGGCTGCGCCCAAAACGAAGCGATAGATGACGAAGGGCAAAAAGCTCATTCGTTTCAATAACGCCATCAATCCCCAAATCGAGGCATAGCCGGAGACAAAAGCGGAAGCCGCAACGATTAAGCCATCGCTGAGGGTCGCCGAGCCGGGCTCCGTCGTATCGGCCAATTGAAGCACGCCGTACAAGCTTACCGCCGCCAAAATCGGCACGCCGATCAACATGGCGAAGCGAGCGGCCTCCGAGCGGTCATAGCCCAGCGCGCGCGCAGCTGTCATTGTGATCCCGGAACGAGACGTGCCCGGAATGATCGCGGCGATCGCCTGCGTCGCCCCGATCAGAGCGGCGTGGCCCAGCGTCATATCGGCCTCGGAACGGTTGCGGG
>JBCCMB010000023.1:0-26513 GCA_039026555.1 Pseudomonadota bacterium | reverse complement strand
TTTCAAGGCGATGGCCCGAGCGCTTCGCGTCGCCGTTGCTCCGGATGATCGGCTAGGCATGGCGTCCACCAAGGGCGCGCTTTAGCGAAGATCGATTTTTTCAGCGTTCACGGTCTTTGCGCCAAGCGCGCTGTTTGTCAGCCATTCTCGTAGCGCATCGTCCCATGTGGGAATTCTCTCGCAGATAAAATGGTGGAATTCCGACTCGGTCGTGATGGCCGGCGCGCGTGTCATCGTCTTGAGATGCGCGCCCGAGGCCGCGTAACGCTTCATCGCCGCCGGCGTGTCCCAGACGGACAGTGAAAAATGAAGGCCGTGGCGTATGGCGACGGCTGCGTGCAAATTGCCGTCGGCTTTGCGCGCTTGGCGAAGCGATAAAAACGCTCGGACCTGAAATTCCGCCAACTTCAAACCGCCGCGGGATCGAATTCCGCCAATTGCTGTGAGCGGCATTTCCAGACCTCATAAAGCTCGACGGCAATTTGATGGCTCGACGCCCTCTCGCCAACCCCGCGCTTCCCCGCTATAGGCTCGGCGGATGCAGACTGTGGCGCTTATTGATTACGGGTCGGGGAATATCCGATCGGCCTCCCGGGCGTTGGAGCGGGCGGCGCAAATCGCCAACCGGCGACGCGATATTCGCGTCACGGCCGATCCCGACTTCATTGTAAACGCTCGCAAAATCGTGCTGCCGGGTGTCGGCCATTTCGCCGATTGCGCTGACGGATTGCGCGCGCGCGACGGGGTCGTTGAGGCGCTAGGCGAGGCCGTTCAAGCCAAGGGCGCGGGATTTTTGGGTATCTGCGTCGGCATGCAATTGCTCGCCAGTTTGGGTCTGGAAGACGGTGAAACGCCGGGCTTGGATTGGATCCCGGGCGTGGTGGATGCGATCAAGCCGGATGATGCGACCCTTCCCGTGCCGCATATGGGCTGGAATACGCTCAGCCTCAGCGACCATGCCTTGTTCGACGGCCTAGGCGAGGCGCCGCACGTCTATTTCGTGCACTCTTACGCAATCACGCCGAAAGACAGCGCCGATATTGCGGCGACCAGCGATTATGGCGGCGAGTTCGTCGCCGCGGTGGGGCGCGACAATATTTTTGGGACGCAATTCCACCCGGAAAAGAGCCAGCAAGCGGGTTTGCGCCTGCTGGCCAATTTCCTGGATTGGAAGGTTTAGATCGTCATGAAACTCTATCCAGCCATCGACCTGAAAGACGGGGCGTGCGTGCGGTTGATCCGAGGGGAGATGGATCAGGCGACGCGGTTTAATGACGATCCGGCCGATCAGGCGCGGCGGTTTTCCGAGATGGGCTTTGATCAGCTTCACGTCGTTGACCTGAATGGCGCGTTTGAGGGTCGATCGGCCAATGCGGCGGCGGTTGAGGCGATTTTGTCCGCGACGGGCGCGCCGGTTCAACTGGGCGGCGGCGTGCGCGATATGGCGGGGGTCGAGCGCTGGCTGGAAGCAGGCGTCTCGCGGGTCATCCTGGGCACAGCGGCGGTGCGCGACCCCGATTTCGTGAGAGCGGCGGCTAAGGCGCATGAGGGCCGCATCGCGGTTGGTGTCGACGCCAAAGAAGGGCGCGTCGCCGTTCAGGGCTGGGCGGAAACCACGGATATGACGGCGGTGGAGCTCGCCAAGGCCTTTGAAGGCTGCGGCGTCGCGGCGATCATCGTCACCGATATCGGTCGCGACGGACTGAAAACGGGCGTCAATGTCGATCTGACAGGCGCGCTGGCCGACGCCGTATCGATCCCGATTGTCGCGTCGGGCGGGGTGAAGGGCGTGGAAGATATCTATGCACTGAAGGCTCGCGCCGGATCGCCCATCGCCGGGGCCATTCTCGGCCGGGCGCTCTATGACGGCGATATTGCGCCCGATCAGGCTTTGGCGGCCGCGGGATGAGCAATCTCATCATTCGCGGTGTCGAGCGGGCGGACGACGTCGAGTGGCGGCGGCTTCGGACCGGGTATTTGGAGTTTTACGACAGCTCGGTGGACGCGGCGGTCTATCCGTCGACGTTTGGTCGCTTCTTCAGCGACGATCCTTACGATCCGCGCTGTCTTGTGGCCGAGCTCGACGGCGCGCTCGTTGGCCTTGTCCATTTCTTCCAGCATCGCCACGCCTGGCGTTTGGAGAACGTGGTTTACCTCCAAGATTTGTTCGCCGATCCGGAGGTGCGAGGGGAGGGCGTCGGGCGCAAGCTGATCGAGGCGGTTTACGCGCAGGCTGACGATTGGGGGTGTCCGCAAGTCTACTGGACCACGCAAACATCAAATGAGACGGCGCGTCGTTTGTATGATCGCATTGGCGTGGCGACCGATTTCATGAAATACCAACGCCCTCCGAAGACTTGAGGCGAGACACGTGCTGAAAACCCGCATCATTCCGTGCTTGGACGTTAAGGATGGGCGCACCGTGAAGGGCGTCAATTTCGTCGATTTGCGCGACGCTGGCGATCCCGTCGCGCTTGCCAAAGCCTATGACGAACAAGGCGCGGACGAGCTTTGCTTTTTGGACATCACCGCCTCGCATGAAGGGCGCGACGCCATGATCGACGTGATCGAGCGGACGGCGGATCAGTGCTTCATGCCGGTCACGGTCGGCGGCGGCGTGCGCGCGCCGGAGGATATGGTGCGCATGCTGAAAGCCGGCGCCGACAAAGTCGCGATCAATACGGCTGCCGTATTAGAGCCCGATGTGATCGCTGCCTGCGCCCGGAAGGTTGGGCGTCAGTGCGTCGTGGTTGCGATTGATGCGCGCCGGGAGGGCGGTCATTGGGGCGTTTACACCCATGGCGGCCGCAAGCCGGCGGGTAAGAACGCGGTCGACTTCGCTAAGCAAGCGGCGGATTTGGGCGCGGGCGAGATCTTACTCACCTCCATGGATCGCGACGGCACGAAGGACGGCTATGATATCGCGCTGACAAGAGCGGTGTCGGAAGCGGTTTCCGTGCCGGTGATCGCGTCCGGCGGGGCGGGGCGGGTTGAGGATTTGGCGCCGGCGGTGACCGAGGCGGGGGCCAGCGCTGTTTTGGCCGCCTCCATCTTTCATTTCGGCGACGCAACGATCGCCGAAGCCAAACAAGCGCTCGCCGATGCGGGCGCGCCGGTTCGATTTAGCTAAAGGGCGCAAACATGTCCGACACGTCTTTAGGAGACACTGACGCGCTCGCCGCGGCGCTGGGCCGATTGGCCGCAACGATTGACGATCGCGCGAGTGGAGACCCGTCTCAATCCTACACCGCCAAACTGCTCGCCAGAGGCCCTGTGCACTGCGCCAAAAAGCTGGGGGAGGAGGGGGTGGAGGCTGCGCTCGCGGTGGCCGCCGAAGGCGCGGACGAGACGGCGTCAGAGGCGGCCGATCTCCTCTACCACCTATTCGTAGCGCTGCGCGCCAAGGGTGTGGGGCTTGATGCGGTGGCTGAGAAACTCGCGGCGCGCGAAGGCGTTTCCGGCCTGGTGGAGAAGGCCTCTCGCGCTGAATAGGCCCGTCGCTTCACCTTAGGGGCGCCCTGTTGGGCCTTTTCAATCGTCGGTATATTGGGCTGATCGCTAAGGGATCTGGATTTGATCCCTCATGATGGAGGCGGCCATGACGGACGCGGCCAAGCTCGCCGACGCGCTATCGAAAGATGAATTGCGGCGCTTAAGCACGCCGTCAGCCGTGAAGGCCACGCTGTCCTTGATCGGCAATTGGGCGATGATTGTCGGCGCCTTCGCGCTTGCAATCATCTGGCCCAATCCGCTGAGTATTCTCGCATCGATCCTATTATTGGGCGGGCGCCAATTGGGTTTGGCCGTGCTCAACCACGACTGCGCGCATAACGCGTTTTACAAGAGCCAGCGGCTGAATGATTTTGTCGGGCATTGGCTGACCGGCGGCCCCATTAACGTCTCGGTCTACGCCTATCGCGCCTATCATCTGAAACACCACAAATATGCGGGCACTAAGGAAGACCCAGATTTGACGCTGGTCAAAGGCTATCCGGTGACGCGCGACAGTTTGCGCCGCAAATTTATCCGAGATTTCACCGGCCAAACGGGCGTTCGAGATACGATTTACGAGCTGAAGAAATTCAGACTTCCCAAGCATGCGCCCTGGTTGGCGTTTCATGTGGTTTTGCTCGCCAGCCTCGCGGCGGTTGGCGCGCTTTGGGCGTACGCCTTGTGGTGGGCGGCGCGCTTGTTCGCCTATCCAGCGATTGTGCGTCTGCGGCTGATCGGAGAGCATGGCGTTGCGATCAACCGGCTGAGCAGCGATCCACGCGAAAATACAGGCACGACGCGCGCCAATTGGATCGAGCGCATTTTCATCGCGCCGAACAGCGTCAACTTTCATTTGGAGCATCATCATTTCGCAGCGGTGCCGGGCTATAATCTACCGGAAATGCACCGATTGCTGTCGTCGCGCGGCTATTATCGCGGGTTTGACTGCATCGCGAGCAGCTATGCCGATGTTTTGCGGCGCGCCATCCGCGAGGATGCTCCAAACATGGTCGCCGCGGAATAAGCGTTAGTCTTCGCGGTCATTTTCTTCCGCGTCGCAGAAAATGCGGTCATTGAAACAATCGAATTCGCAGGCCCCGCGATCGTCCTGATCATCGCAATCGCGGCGGCACATGCGTTCGATTTCTTTGCAGGATTTGCCGCTTTCGAGCGCGGCCTCGTAAAGACTGTCCGCAAAGGATGCGCAGCCTGCGAGCGGGAGCGCAAGGAGCGCGAGGCCCAATTGTCTCATATGATGTCTCCTTGTTGCGCTTAGCCGGTCGTTCAATCCATATCCGTCATGCTGGTTTTATCGCACATACCGCCTCTAGCTCCGGCGGACTAAGCTCCAGCTGGCGCCCAAGTTCGACTTCCTCGTCGTCGTGTTCGGAGAAACTCGCAATGACGCCAAGTCCGATCGCTGCAAGTGACAGAAGCAAAGGGGCGATCGCCCAAACATATTTCAGTCTAATATATCCGCTTTGGAACGAATATGCTTTTTCGTGCTCTTTTCCGGCTTTACGAAGCGCGTCGCCGATATCGTCGGCGCCAAGCGAATCTTCGGCCATCTCACGCATGACCTGCGCGCGCGCTACGTGAAGGCGATTGCGCTCGTAATGCTTCATCGACGCGATGTAGCCGAAAAGACCTAAACAGCCCAAAAAAACGATTATCGGAATATCATCCCTAAAAATGCCGCCATCATGGCAAATAACCGCGATGACGAGCGATCCTAGGGTTAGAATCACGGATACGATATTCACCCGTAAACTTTCATGGTGACGTGCGTGGTTTGTTTGCTCGTCATATATTTGCATCAACAAGTCTGCGCGGTCCATTTGCCCCCCCAAAGCATAAGGTCCTGAGCTAAGCGCTCTCAATCGCCGCCTTTTGCAGCTCGAATAAGTCTCCGCAGCCCTTGGCGGCGAGGCCCATCAGCGCGGCGAATTCATCTTGCGAGAAGGGGCGTTCTTCGCCCGTACCTTGCACCTCAATGATACGCCCGTCGGACGACATCACGAAATTGGCGTCCACCATGGCGTTGGAATCTTCCGCATAGTCCAGATCCAACACTGGAACATCATCATAAACGCCGCACGAAATGGCGGCCGCTTGCGACGTCATCGGATCTGATGTGATAACGCCTTCGTCTTTTAAATACCGGCACGCCAAAGCCAGCGCCACATAGCCCCCGGTGATCGCGGCGGTACGCGTTCCGCCATCGGCTTGGATGACGTCGCAATCCAGCGTGATTTGGTTCTCTCCCAGCACTTTGAGATCCGTCACAGATCGCAAGGCGCGGCCGATCAAGCGCTGAATTTCCTGCGTACGGCCGGATTGTTTGCCGGCGGCGGCCTCGCGGCGGCCGCGCGTGTGCGTCGCGCGAGGCAGCATGCCGTATTCGCCGGTCACCCAGCCTTCGCCCGAGCCCTTCATCCAGCGCGGCACATCGGATTGCCAACTCGCGGTGCAAAGCACATGGGTTTCGCCGAATTTGGCGAGGCACGAGCCTTCCGCATAGCGCGAGACGCCGGTCTCAAGAGTAACATGCCTTAATGCGTCGGCGGCGCGTCCCGATGGGCGGGTGACGGTCATAATCTGGCTCCCTCATTATGGTTGGCATTGCGGTAGCCGATCGGCGGAGAGACGTCTATTGCGGTTTCGCGCCGGCCACACGTTTCAAAGCGCGCCCGTCGACATTGCGCTGGCGCGATCAGCGCCATATTTTCATCCCGATGACGGAAAATCCCCTTTCAACCCTCGCGCGGATGGACGAGCGCTCGCGCAGCATATTTCGCGAGATCGTCGAGACCTATCTGCAGACCGGCGAACCGGTGGGGTCGCGCACGATTGCGCGGCGGGGCGTCTCCCTATCGCCGGCGTCGATCCGAAACGTGATGTCGGATCTAGCGGAGCTGGGATTGTTGGACGCGCCACACGCCAGCGCCGGGCGCTTGCCGACACACGCCGGATTGCGCGTTTTCGTCGACGGATTGTTGCAAGTAGGCGAGCTCAATTCTGATGAGCGCCGCGAGATCGACGCGCGTCTCGTTGGATCAGGCGAGGGCAGGGCGGACAACATGCTGTCCGAGGCGTCTGAATTACTTTCAGGGCTGGCCGGCGGGGCGGGGCTTGTCTTTAGCCCTAAGCATGAGGCTGCGGTGAAACATGTCGAATTTGTCGCTATCTCCCCACAGCAAGCGCTCGCCATCATCGTCAACGAGGATGACGACGTTGAAAATCGTTTGCTGCATTTGCCGGCGGGCTTGCCATCCTCGGCGTTGACGGAAGCGGGCAATTACCTGAATGCGCGAATGAAGGGCCGCACGCTTCCCGAGGCCATCGACTTCGTCAAAAAAGAGCTAAGCGAGCGCCGTGCAGCCCTGGATGCTGCGGCCGCCGGCTTGGTCGAAAGCGGCGTGGCGCAATGGTCCGGCGAGGACCCGACGCGGGGTCGCTCGCTCATCGTGCGCGGGCGAGCCAATCTCATTGAGGATGCGCAGGCCGCCGAAGATTTGGAGCGCGTGCGCGACCTTTTCGTGGAGCTGGAGCGCAAAGAAAACTTGATCCAGGTGCTCGATGGGGCGCAGGACGGCGACGGCGTGCGGCTTTTTATCGGTGCTGAGAACCCGCTTTTCAGTTTATCGGGTTCCTCAATGGTTGTGGCTCCCTATATGAACGCCGAGCGCAAAGTGATCGGGGCGTTGGGCGTTATCGGCCCGACCCGGCTGAATTATGCGCGAGTAATACCGATGGTTGACTACACCGCCCAGGCGGTCGGCCGATTGCTGGACCGACGCGGCCTGGAGGGACGAAAGGACGAAGGATGACCGACGAGACGACGCCGAACGGCGAGGAGCCCGAAACACAGGAGGCGGTCGGCCCCGATGCTGTGGAAACGCCCGAAGCGTCTGAGCCCCTGGTTGACGACGACCCCATCCTTGCGCTGCAAACCGAAGTTGGCGTGCTAAAAGACCAGTTGATGCGCGCTTTGGCCGAGACAGACAATGTCCGCAAGCGTAGCGAACGTCAGTTGGCGGACGAGCGTGTGTATGCGATCGAGAAATTCGCCAAGGATTTGCTGCCTGTGTCCGACAATCTCGCGCGCGCGCTTGAAGTCTTGTCGGTCGATGCGCGCGCAGATTTGTCTGAGCCGGGCCAAAAATTGCTGGAAGGCGTGGAGCTGACGCAAAAAGATCTACATGCGGTTCTGGCGCGAAACGGCGTGTCCGCCATCGACGCCGCGCCGGGCGCCGCTTTCGATCCCAACCAGCACCAGGCGGTCAGCCAAATCCCGTCGGAATACCCAAGCGGAAGCGTCGCTTCGACCTTCCAATCCGGCTGGAAGATCGGCGACCGCACTTTGCGCGCGGCCATGGTCGCCGTCAGCTCCGGCGCGCCGGCGGCTGAGGCGCCGATAGAGCCCGCGCCGGAAGCTGTGGATACCGCCAGCACGCCCGGAGAAATTTTGGATACGAAAGCCTAGTCAAAAAGCCGGAGCTCTAAAAATCTTCAAAATCTATAGCTTCATCAAATTCAAACACATCGACGTGCCAGACGATGATGTCGATTCCGGCCTGTTCCCACAAGAGCCGCATTTTCCGCCCAAGCGTGGCGTTCGCGCGAGCGACATAGAAGCTTCTATCGGGCAAAGATAACGGTGAGAGCGCGGCTTCTGCTGCGCCAAATTTATCTATGTAGATTTCTAATTGCCGCTTAAGGCGCAGGATGTCGGACTGGTCCAATGCTGAGGTAGATATTGCGGCTTCCGCCAGCGGGCTATACTCAATTTGCCCAAGGGCCATGTGTTTCGCCCTGGATTATCTTGCTGACAGCATTGTTTGCCCAAGATACGTCCTGTTCCGTAGGCGCCCGCCTTGGCAGCAAAAGCGGCGCAGTATCGTACGGGATTACTTCTCCCATAGCCACGCTATCCCAAGGGTCTTTGTGACTTATGTCGCTGATTTCTTTAGCGCTCTTCTCTCCAGCAAAATCACAAACTTCGCTAAGGAGAAATTTCTCTTTCTCACTAATCAGATTGCTACGCAAAAAAGACTTCACGTGGAAGTCGTACTTATTGTAGCCGAAGTAATTTCTTCTAACAATATCTACTGTTCCAGAATCCACAAGATCAACGAGTGTCGCTCCTAGATGTCTAGCAGTTGGTCCATATGGCTGCTTTAAGTAATCGACCCCAGTGAGCGGGCTGCCTGTGTCTAGATAATGAAACATATCTGAAAAATATAATAGCTTGTGAAGCTTTGTTCTCCCAAGCTTGTCGGGCGTATCTTCAAATCGTTCGCAAATCCAGTGAACAACGTCTCTGAATTTCTCTTTGTTGAATTGAAAATCTCTATCCAAGACCATAACAAGAACATCCAGTATTCCTGGTTAATGTCAAGTTAACCGCGCTTAGCCGGCGCTGCGGCGGACCGGCATGTGCGTGCGGCCCCATTTTTTGAGCGCATGCAGCGTATCGGCAAGGTCGCGGCCCCGTGCGGTGAGGACGTATTCATCGCGCGGCGGCCGATCTTGATATTGGCGCTTTTCCAAGATTTCCGCCTCGACCAAACGTTTCAGGCGTTCCGACAGCAAATGCCGCGTGATGCCGAGGCTGTTTTGAAACTCGCTAAACTTGCTGAGACCAAAAAAGCAATCTCGGATAATCAGCAATGTCCATCGATCGCCCACGATCGATAGTGTCCGCGCGACCGGGCAATAATTCTCAGATAAATCATCCCATTTCATAAGTCTGATTATTGAACCGATTTAGCCCTGGACGCAAACGCAGATATGGTTCTAATTGGGAACTAACAATCAAGTTCAAGATTTGGGAGGCGATAATGGCGAAAACGCTGGAGTTCTTTTTTGATGTGGTCAGCCCGACCGTCTACCTTGCGTCGACCCAGCTGCCATCGCTGATCGAAAGGACGGGCGCGACCTTAAACCCGCGACCCTTCTTCCTTGGCGGCGTGATGCAAGCCACCGGAAATCGACCTCCGGCGACGGTTCCGGCTAAAGGCGTTTGGATGAATGGGGATCTAAACCGTTTCGCAAAGCGTTATGGCGTGCCAATGTCGCCCAACCCGCATTTCCCGATGAACACTTTGGCCATTCAGCGCGCGTTGAGCGCTTGGGTGGGAACGCCGGAGGGCGATACGCTATTCGATGTCGCGGTAAAGGCGTGTTGGGTCGAGCCGATCAATGTGGGCGACAGGGATGTGCTCTCGTCCACGCTAGCGGAGGGCGGGGTGGACGTTAAGGCGTTCTGGGCCGCCGCCGCCGATGAAAAGAACAAGGACGCGCTCAAGGAGACGACGGAAGAAGCGATCCAGCGCGGCGCGTTCGGCGCGCCCACTTTTTTCGTCGGCGACGAGATGTTCTTCGGCCAGGACCGGCTCGATTTTGTAGAAGAGGCGCTGACGGCCTAGAGCAGGCCTTCGGATTTTGCGAGATCGGCCAAAGATGTTTCCGGTCGAGGGCCGTAATGGGAAATCACTTCCGCGGCCGCGATATGGCCCAATCGTGCGCTGTCGCCGGCGCTGAACCCATGCGTGATCCCGTATAGGAACCCGGCTGCGTATTGGTCGCCGGCGCCGGTGGCGTCCACCAGCCTGTCTACTTGCGGCGTCGTCACCGACCAAGTGTCGTCGCCGTCGATGATCACCGAGCCTTTTTCGGAGCGCGTGATCGCGGCCAGGGACGTATCTTTTCGAAGCGCGTCGATAGCGGCGTCGAAATCGTCGCTCTCATAGAGCGACAGCAATTCGGCCTCATTCGCGAAGACGAGATCAACATGCGTGCGCACTAAATGAAGGAACGCCTCACGATGGCGCTCGACGCAAAAAACGTCGGACAGCGTTATGGCGACTTTCCGGTCTGCGGCGGCGGCGATCTCAGACGCTCTCACAAAAGCGGCTTTTGCGGCCGGCTTGTCGAATAAATATCCTTCCAGATAAAGCCATTGCGCCGATTGAATGACGTCCTGAACAACGTCGTCAGCGGAGAATTCGGTCGACGCGCCCAGATAAGTGTTCATGGAGCGCTCGCCGTCTGGCGTTACGGCGATCATGGATCTTGCGGTCGCGACCCCGTTCTTGAGCGGCGCGCCGAAAAACGGAACGCCGATCCGCGCCATATCGGCGACATAGGCGGCGCCGATCTCGTCATCCGCAACCTTGCCCATGTAAGCGCCGGAGCCGCCAAAGCTTTTGAGGCCTGCAATCGTATTGCCCGCCGATCCGCCTGATGTTTCCAGCCGCTCCGCCGGGAGCGCTTGGTAGAGCATTTCGGCGCGCGCTTCGTCGATCATGTTCATCCTGGCCTTTGCGATGTCCATCTCGACGAGGAAGGCGTCGTCCACCTGCGCGATGACATCCATGATGGCGTTTCCCAGGGCGACGACGTCGTAATTGGCGGCGGTCATTCAGATTGTCCTTGTATCAGCGGGAGGGGAGGCGGCGCGTTGTCCGATCGACGCTTTAAACAATTCCCCAACGCGCGATGCAATCGGTTTGGTTGGTCAGATCGAGCGAGGCGTGGGCGCGCCGATGAAAAAAGTTGCAAGACTAACGCAAAGACCAGTCGATACGCGCGTGTGTTGCATTTTTGTGTCACGGCGGCGCGATCCGCACGACGGAGTGCAAAATGACGGGTCGTCACGATTGACCTCAGCAGCGCGATCGGTGTTGTCTTTAGGCACGCCGTTGAGAAGATTGCGCAATGCCGGATGCTCGGGCCGGCCAAGCCACGCCAACGGAAGATCAACGATCTGGACGGGTATGCCCAGACGCGTAGATCGAACATGAAAATCGCTGCAATTGGGGCGATGCGCAGTTTTACGCGTCACCCTAATTGCAGCGAGCTTCTTCACCGAAAGCAAGCTAACCATTCTGTTCACGGCTAATCGCGCGTGGGGCGCGGCGCTAGACTTTTGAGAAAGCCACCGATCCGTTCGTGCCGCCGAATCCGAAGGAATTCGACATCACCACGTTCAAAACCGCGTCGCGCGCTTCGCGAATGATGTTGACGCCGAACGCGGCGGGATCGAGGGTTTCGATATTGATCGACGGCGCGACGAATTTTTCTTTCATCATCAAGAGCGAATAGATCGCTTCTTGAACGCCGGCGCCGCCGAGGCAGTGGCCCGTCATCGATTTCGTCGCCGAAATCATGGGTTGATCGGCCGCCTCCTGGCCAAACATTTTGCGAACCGAATCCAGCTCGATCATGTCGCCGACCGGCGTGGAGGTGGCGTGCGGGTTAAGATAATCCGGCGCGGCGCCGACGGTCGCCATGGCCATTTCCATGGATCGCAATCCGCCTTCGCCGGAAGGGGCGACCATGTCATGGCCGTCCGACGTGGCGCCATAGCCGGTGATTTCCGCATAGATGGGGGCGCCGCGGGCTTTGGCGTGCTCATATTCTTCCAACACCAACATGCCGGCGCCTCCGGCGATGACGAAGCCGTCGCGATCCGCGTCGAAGGCGCGCGAGGCGCGCTCCGGCGTATCATTGTATTTGGAGGACATTGCGCCCATGCCGTCGAACAGGACCGACAGCGACCAGTCCAATTCTTCGCCGCCGCCGGCGAACACAACGTCTTGCTTGCCCCATTGGATCTGTTCCGCCCCGGCGCCGATGCAATGCAGTGACGTGGTGCAGGCGGAGGTGATGGAGTAATTGACGCCCAAGATCTTGAACAAAGTCGACAAAGTCGCCGAGGCGGTGGAGCTCATCGCCTTAGGTACGGCGAAGGGGCCGACGCGCTTGGGCCCTTTTTCGCGGGCGATGTCTGAAGCGCCTACGATCGCGCGCGCCGATGGGCCGCCTGTGCCGACAATAAGGCCCGTTCGCGGGTGAGAGATCTGACCCTCTTCAAGCCCCGAATCCGCAATCGCTTGCTCCATCGCCATATAGCACCAGCCGGCGCCGTCGCCCATGAACCGCATGGCCCGCTTGTTGACGTGATCGGCCGGATCCGATTTCGGCTTGCCGAACACCTGCGATCGAAAGCCGAGTTTGGCGTATTCTTCGGCGAATGAGATGCCTGAGACGCCGTTCTTGAGGCTGTCGGTCACGTCTTTCACATTGTCGCCGATTGACGAGACAATCCCCATTCCCGTCACAACCACGCGGCGAAGGTCTGTTTTGATCATATGAACTCCAATGTCGCGTCGTCGTCCCGCGACGCGTTGGTCTCGATATTAGGCCGATTGCTGGGGTTTTAAGAGGCCGACCTTCATATCTTTCGCTGAGTAAATCTTCTTGCCGTCGGCGAAGACGACCCCGTCGGCGATGCCCATCACGAGTTTCGACCGGATCGCCCGCTTGATGTCGATTTCGTAGCGGATCATCTTTATGTCCGGCGTCACCTGACCGGTGAATTTGACGTCGCCCACGCCGAGCGCGCGTCCTTTGCCTTCAGAGCCGGACCAGGCGAGCCAAAACCCAACCAATTGCCACATGGCGTCTAGACCTAAACAGCCGGGCATCACCGGATCGCTCGGAAAATGACATTTGAAGAACCAAAGGTCCGGATTGATGTCCAACTCGGCGACCAGGCGTCCCCGCCCGTGAGGCCCGCCGTCGACGTCGATGCTGTTTATGCGGTCGAGCATCAGCATGGGAGGCGCGGGCAGCTGCGCCCATTCGGGGCCGAACAATTCGCCTAAACCCGCCTGGATCAATTCATCGTAATCGTAAGCGCTCTTGCGAGCCTCCATCACCGTCGTCAAATCGGCCTCCCTCGGCGCGCGCGCGCGATTTTTCGCCGACGATTGACGCGGCGCTATCGTCACGGCCTAGCACGCGGCCTGCGTCGGCCTCAAGCAGGAGATGACCAGGACGTCACAATCTACTCGTTTGCGGCGAGTAGTTCTGCGCCCCAAAGCGCGTCTCGGGGCGTCCAGCCGCGCCGGTCGTCGACGAAAGTTTCACACCAATCGGGCCCGCACGCTTCGACTTCGACGACGACGCCGGGTTCCAGCATTGCGATTTCGCGGCAGCGCGGCTTGGCGCGTTTGCACAAGGCGGCCGGGACGCGGATCATAGATGTCGGGCGATCGGCTAACATGCGCTTGTGCACCCAGACCTCGTCGCCCGCCGGATCGCGCACTTTGCGCCAATCGGTCGATTCGCGAATGACGACGACCGGCAGGCCCCGGCGCTCGTAGAACCAGGCGATCGGATAATCGAGGCTCGGGCCGGTTCGGCCGTTTACTTCATTGTATCTGAGGCTCGCCCGCCGCGGCACGGGGAGGCCGGAGAACTGCGAGATTCTCTCAGGTTTTTCGGTCGTATCCGCAAGGCTGGCGGTGACCACGCCAGCCGTGTTTCCCTCTTGGGCGTCGGCGGATGGGAGTGCAAATCCGCCGGAAACGACGAGCCACAAGACGAGCGCAAAGGGAAAGCGTCGATTGAACGCCATTGAGCTAGGTCCTTTCTGGATCCGGCCCCGCTAGGTGCGTGAAAGAGCGTTAAGCAAACCCGATTACGGTGAATCTAGGCTTAAGCGCATCGATAAAATTTCACTCATTTTCCAACGTCGCAGCGTTTCGGTTGGCCCATCGGTCAGGCTTTGCTAAACGCTTAGAAACACACGAGTAACATGAGGTCGTGCATGTCCCGCGCGAAATTTAAAGTCATCGTCACCCGGAAGCTTCCCGATCCGGTGGAGACGCGCATGCGGGAATTGTTCGACGCGGAGCTCAACGAAGACGACATCCCCATGGGGCCGGACGAGTTGGCGGATGCGGCGGCCCGCGCAGACATTCTGGTGTCCACTGTTACGGATAAGATCGACGGGCGCGTAATCGCGCGTGGCGGCGAAAAATTGCGGCTGATCGCGCAATTCGGCGCCGGTGTCGACAATATCGACGTTCAATCCGCCATGCAGCGGGGCGTCACGGTGACCAATACGCCCGGGGTTTTGACCGAAGACACGGCGGATATGACCATGGCGCTGATCCTCGCCGTACCGCGCCGAATTGTCGACGGCGTTCGCGTGATGGAGGAGGCGAGTTTTGAGGGTTGGTCGCCGACCTGGATGATGGGCCGTCGCATATTCGGCAAGCGCTTGGGCATTGTCGGCATGGGCCGAATCGGCCAGGCCGTGGCGCGCCGCGCCAAAGCGTTCGGCCTGCAAATCCATTATCACAACCGCAAGCGCGTGAACCCCAAAATTGAAGAGAGCTTGGACGCGACCTATTGGGAAAGCCTCGACCAAATGCTCGCCCGCATGGACATCGTTTCGCTCAATTGTCCCCACACGCCGGGCACATATCATTTGCTGCATGCGCGCCGAATGAAATTGATGAAGCCGGACGCTTATCTGGTGAACACCTCGCGCGGCGAAGTGATTGACGAGGCGGCGCTTGCGCGGGCGTTGGAAGCCGGAGAGCTCGCCGGCGCCGGACTGGACGTTTACGAGCATGAGCCGGCGGTCAATCCAAAACTCAAATCGCTCTCAAACGTTGTGCTTCTGCCGCATATGGGATCCGCGACGCTGGAGGGGCGAATTGATATGGGCGAGAAGGTGATCATCAACATCAAGACCTTCATTGACGGCCACCGGCCCCCGGACCGCGTCATCCCGGCCATGCTTTAGCCAAGGGCGCGCCATACTGTGTTCAGCGTGCATTCATTGTATGCATGCGTTGATATTGAAAGGTTTTTACGCCTGCGTGAAAGGGGACGGCTTATGGCGCGACAACTGCTTCTTTCAAGTCTGCTGCTCGTCGGACTGACGGCCTGCGCCACCACGGAAGGTTATCGCCAAAACATGTCGCTGTGGCAGGGTCGATCCTTAGACGACGTCATGATCAATTGGGGCGAGCCGGACAGCCGAAGCTTTTTGTCGGACGGCCGCGAGCTGGTGATTTTCGACAAGATCGAAATCTATGAGCATGGCGGCTACACCAGCTATGAGTACCGAGACGTCAGCCATGAATATGTCGATGACGAGGGCAAAAAGCGCTGGAAAACCGTCTCCGAAAGCTATCCGATTTGGATCCCGCCCTATACGACGACCAGCCGCTGCGCGACGCGCTTCGTTGTAACAGAGGACGGATATGTCGAGCAGATCACTTTTGAGGGCGATGGCTGCGTCGCTGAAGAGATCTATTAGAGCTAGGGCTCCAGCCCGCCTAAAAGATCAATCCGCTTCAGTTCTTGTTTCCGCATCCTCGGTTGACGGATAAACCTGCTGAAGAAATGCGAGGAAGTCCTCGGCGCTTTGGTCGGCGACTTCTTCCTGCGGCATATGCCCCACATCCTCATAGACAACCAAGGTGGACCGCGCGATGGCTTTCTCAAACAGGCGCGCGCCACGCACAGGGACCAAATTGTCCTGATCTCCGTGCAGGATGAGTGTGGGAATAGAAATGGCGGACAACGCCTCGGCTGTCGCCGGCGTTCGCTCGATCATCATGATATCGAACAATCCCTGGCGATGCCCCGGCGCGCGGGACAATTCGCTGTAGCGTCGTACGAGTCCATCGGTGACAAAATCCTGATCGACATAGCTGGCTTGCAGGCCGCTGCGGATCTGATCCGTGGTGTCGATTTGCGTTAGGATTGGCCCGATCAGAGGATTTCCGGCGAGTTGCAGCAGGAGCGGATCATCTTCCATTTCTGCGTCGGTTTCGGGCCACCCAGCTGCGGCGACGAGCGTCAAACCCACCAGATCCTGCGGATGGGCGAGCGCATAGGACCAGGCGATATTGCCGCCCATGGACGATCCGCCCAGGACAAATTCGTCAATGTCCAGAGCGTCGGCCAAATGCTTCACATTCTCTGCGAACGCTTCAATCGTCGGCTCAAAATCGTCCGGCGCGCGCGTTAGACCATGCACGGGCAGATCAAGAGAGATGATGCGGTACTCGTTCTCCAGCCGATGAACCCAGGGCTCCCATGTATGCAGCGACGAGGCGTAACCGTGGACGAGAACCAGAATTTTGTCGCTGTCGCGCGGGCCCTCATCTCTAAAATGCATGCGCACGCCATTTGGGAGATCGATGTAGTCCGACGCGTAGGAGGCGTAGGTGGTTTCCAGCGCTTCATAGGGAATGTCGTCGCGCTTCAGCGTGAACCATGCCGCGCCCGATGTGACGACCACAAAAACAATGACCCCGAGAAGGATCCGGAACATAATCAATGGCTCCCAAAGCGACACCTGGCGTCTGATGCGCCCCTAGCGCGGCAAGGTTAGGCGCCCGACGCGCGCGCCGCAATTCGCAAGGCCTGCATTGGGCGGATTAATTTTTGGTATTCCTACCGCAAGTTGCGCAATCGGGGTCTCGTTTCAGCGCGATCGTGCGCGCGTCGCCTGTCAAACCGTCGAAAATCCAAACGCGTCCGGACAGGCTTGTCCCAGCACCCGTAATCTCCTTGACCGTTTCCAACGCCATACGCGCCGCGACAAACCCAGCGAGCGGGCCGATTACGCCCACCTCTTCGCAAGTCTCGGCGTGTTCGGGGGCTTCTGAAACGAAACAGCGATAGCAGGGCGCTCGTTCGTCTTCGGGCCTGGATTTCGAAAGCCCTGCTTTAAAGACAGACACTTGGCCGGCCCAGCGGCCTATTGCTCCGGAAACAAGGATTGAGCCGAGATCAAAGCAGGCTTGATTGACGTCGAACCGCGTCGAAAACGTGTCGGATCCGTCCAGCACGAGTGTTGCGCCGTCCAACAAATCTGCGGCGTTGTCGGTGGTCAGCCGCTCTGAAACTGGGATAATTTCGATGTCTGGGTTCAGCTTAGCAAGTTGCGTTGCGCCCGCATCGACTTTGGCCGTTCCAATTTGCGAGGTGTCGAACAGAATCTGGCGCTGCAAATTGGAGAGCGACACTTCGTCGTCATCGATCAGCCGGATCCGCCCCACGCCCGCAGCGGCGAGGTAAAGCGCCGCCGGACCGCCCAATCCGCCAGCGCCGATAAGGGCGATCTCGGCGTTTTTCAGTCGCGCCTGGCCGGGGCCGCCGACTTCCTTCAGCATGATGTGGCGGGCGTAGCGTTCGAGCTGGTCGGGCGTTAGGGTCATGCGACACTCATAGCCGCGCCGGGCGCGCACGCGAAGAGGCGTAAGGTTAAGCGAAGGACGAAACGCTTTGGTGATCTATGTCGGCGCGCCGGATGAAACGTCCAACACGTATGAACCGCTTGTGCGTGATATTCTGTCCAGCGGCCGCAACATCTTTCTGACCGGGCGCGCGGGAACGGGAAAGACCACGCTTTTGAAGCGGATCTTGCGCGCCGCCGGCGATAAAGCCGTCGTTCTTGCGCCGACCGGGCTAGCCGCAGTGAATGCGGGCGGCCAGACCATCCATTCTTTCTTCAAATTCGCGCCGCGATTGCTGGATGGCGGAGATGTCAAAAAACTTCGAAATCAACGGCTTGTACGAACGCTGGAGACGCTCGTGATCGACGAGGTGTCGATGGTGTGCGCCGATATGCTGCAAGTTATGTCCGACACTTTGAAGCTGAATCGTGGGAACAAGAAGCCGTTTGGCGGCGTTCGGGTGATCTTGTCCGGCGATTTGCATCAATTGCCGCCGGTTGTCGAAGCCGAAGCCGAGCCGATTTTGCAGGACGCCTATGGCGGCGCCTGGTTTTTCAAAGCCCCGGCCTTTGAAGAGGCGGGGTTTCGGCTGGCTGCGCTGAAGCATGTGTTCCGCCAACAAGATCCCGTGTTTCTGGATATTTTGAACGGCATGCGATCCGGCCGTCTCTCGCAGGCGCAAGTCGAAGCGCTTGACGGCCGCGTCGCCACGCGCACCTCGGCGGAAGCAAGCGAAACGCATGTTGTGCTGACGCCCAACAACGCCGCAGCTTGGCGCATCAACCAAATGCGCTTGGACGAATTGCCGGGGGAGGCGGGGGCGTTCACCGCATCGACCGACGGCAATTACGAGCCGCGCGCCTTTCCGACCGAAGAAGTGTTGGAGCTGAAAGTCGGCGCGCGCGTCATGCTGATCAAAAACGATCCTCAAGGCCGCTGGGTCAATGGCTCCATCGGCGCGGTGACCGCGCTGGGCGAGACGGACGCCTTTGTCGAAATCAGGGGCGAAGTGCAGCGCATCACGCCGCAAACCTGGGAGAAATACCGATATGAGTTCGACAGCGACACAAAATCCGTGTCGCGCACGGTCGCCGGCTCCTTCAAGCAACTGCCCTTGCGGCTGGCCTATGCCGTGACGATCCACAAAAGCCAGGGCATGACCTTGGACAATGTCCACATTGATTTCGACAATGGCATGTTCGCGCACGGCCAATGCTATGTCGCGTTCTCGCGCTGCCGGACGTTTGAGGGGTTGGAATTGTCGCGCCCCTTGCGGCCCCGCGACGTGATCATAGACAAGTCGGCCTTCGACTTCGGTCCGCTAAGACCAATCCAAGATACGGTGGATTATCTCCTCGCAGATATGGCCTCGCCCGATTTGGAGTTGGAAGGCTAGCCGATCAGATCCAACCCTGGCGGGCCCAGGCTCATAAACGCGCCCGCGCTGAGAAAGACCGCGCCGAGTATCGCCAGCGCCGCGAATTTTGGCGCCCACTCGTCTCGTTGGATCATAGCGCGGCTGGGATCGTCGCGATCAACGAGAATTTGAATGCGCCCGCCGCGGACAGTGTCTTGAAGGCGCGCTTCAGCAGCTTTTCGGCTGCCGAAAGAGGACCTCACCCAATTTTGCGTGCGCGTGTCCGTCCGATGGATCTCGCCGGCGAAGCGATGTTCAAACACAATCTCCGGCATATAAGTCGTGCTTTCGCCGTCATCGTCCACGGTGACTTCCGCATCGATCACTTTTCCCCAATCGGGGAAGCTGTTTCGGCGCGCGGCGCGTTCTTTGAGCGCCATGCCTGCGCCGATCGCGCAAACGGCGGCCGCGGCCAGACAACTTAGCATCAAGACGGCCGTGGCGATCGATATGATGACGGAAAACGCCGCCCAGATCGCGTTAAACAAATAGAGGCCGACAGCGTCCACGCGCGTCTCCATAGCTGCGAATTAAAAGCGTGGCAGGTTATCGTTCAGCTTTCGGAAACGAAGTCCGTCAAATTTCAATGAGAAATGCGGTTGACCCCCAAAATGCGCACGGGCGGGTCCAATAACTGACCGGGGAAATAATCATCTTCCGTCGGCAGACCGCGCGGTGCGGCGTGGATCGCGTGAACCACATCCATGCCTTGTATCACTTGTCCAAACACCGCGAAGCCATGTCCGTCCGGATTGCGCGCGCCGCCAAAATCCAGCTCCGGATTGTCGCCGATCGAGATGAAAAACTCGGATCCCGCCGTGCCTGGCTCAAGGCGCGCCATTGATACCGCGCCGTCGGAGTGCGTTAATCTGGTGATGACCGTCGGCTCATGCCGGATCGGCGGCAAAGGATCGTCATTGCTGTTTAGCCCGCCTTGCAGCACTGTGATCGCGGCGGGATTGGGGTCGTTGTCCGGCGTCACCGCGCGATAAAACTCCGCGCCCTCAAACAGCCCGCCATCGACATAGGCTAGAAAATTCTCCGCAGTGATCGGCGCCGCCTCTGTTTCAATCGCCATTACGATGACGCCCTTTGGCGTCTCCAGCGCGACCAGAGGGCGCGTGTCTATCGTTGTGCTGCAGTTTGCGAGGGCCAACGCGGCCAAAATCGTCAGGAGCAGACGTGTCGCCAAGGCCGCCTCGTCGCTAAACGCCTGTGGAGCCGAAACCGCCGGTTCCGCGATCGGTCTCATCCAGCGTCTCGACCTCGCGCCAAACGCCTTGCGTCACCGGCGCGATCACCATTTGGGCGATGCGTTCCCCACGCGCCAGCGTGAACGGCTCTTCGCCCAAATTGATGAGGATGACTTTGATTTCGCCGCGATAATCCGCGTCGATCGTTCCCGGCGTGTTGAGGCAGGTGACCCCATGCTTCGCCGCCAGGCCCGAACGCGGACGGATTTGCGCCTCAAACCCTTGCGGCAAAGCCATGGACAGGCCGGTCGGCGCCAGCGTGCGTTCGCCAGGCTCCAGCGTGATGGGCTCATCTTCGGCAAGCGCGGCCCGCAAATCCATGCCGGCGGCCCCGTCGCTTTCGTAAGCGGGCAGTTCCAATCCTTCAAAATGCGGCAGCGGCAGAACGGCGATTTCAACGCGTTGCGGCGCAGACATAACTCACTCCCAGCCAAGACTAGGATCAGAACTAGCCCCATTCGGCCAGGATGCAAAAGAAGACATCAGCTCAGAGGCGTGAGCCGCCGAAAAGAGCATGCTCGCAATGTCTGCTTTGGGTCAGATGCAGACACTCGCTCAGAGGCTAACCAGCGGCCGCTTGTGGCCCTTCGTTGCCGTTTGCTGGATATCACGCCAGCGCCCCAAACGATCGTCTCAGCAGACCTGGCCTCCACCATATGGAGGCTCCGGCCAGATCAGCCTTCCCTCGAGAGGAATGCCGAGGTTACGTAAAGGGCGGCTGCGCCATTGGCGGGCTCGTCAGGAGTTGTTGTCGGCGAATAGCAATGGGGGGGTGGATATTAATACGGACTATCGAGCTCAATTGTCTGGGGTTTACAACAAAACGGTCATCTTACTTGTCCACGGCATTGGATTTCACGAACCAAATACCGGGAAAATTAGCGTTGAGAAGCTGCTAGATTCGCATGAACTGGAAACTCAAACGACCGTCGAGAAAGTAGTTTGGTCGCACAGTTCAGACAAGTACATAGATCGAGACTCTTTTTTGGGACTTGTTCGAGCGCTAGCTTACGTATGCCGGCTTTCAGTATACGAGATCTGGAACACAAGGATCATAGCATCCAAGAAATTTCGAGACCTGCTCAGCGAAATAATGTTTGCATTCCTGTTTGCGGCGCTTCTGGTTGAAATGTTAGTGTTCGGCGCGACTGTTTTGAGCGCGGTATTCGGATTTATATCAATAGAATCCCATATTTTTTTCTCCGCGATGAGCATGTTGATTTCTCCAGCTATGATCCTCATCATTGTAAATTTAATACCACCACACAAAAAGCAGATCTTTAACACTTTAAGGTTCTTGTTCATTTATGCGGCACTATTAGTATTATTTCCTGTTATATTTATATTTTTCTGTATTCGGCATTTAGGTAAGCCGGCATTGTACATATTTGGCTTTCCACTCGGAATGATCGCCTACATCGCGATTGTGTTAAATATAACCGGGGTAGAATTCCCTGAATCTGAAGTAGTCGTGGAAGATGGCATTGCTTCAACCCGTGTTATTCCTGACGCCAATAGATCACCATTTTCGTTCTTGGCAACAACACTTGTAATATCAATTATTTGTATCTTCGGGGTGTCCGCTGCAATCCGCTTTTTTAGATTGGATTCTCTTTGGGTGAGATACGTTGGTGGATTCATGAAAAAATTGTCTGAACTCGCGAAATTTGTGTCTGACATAGCGCTATACTTCGGGCATAGAAAGTTCAGAGATGGCCTAGTTGATCAGCTGACCAGAACTTGCGTATCGCTACCGCCTGAAACCACGATTGTTTTGTGCGGACACAGTCTTGGATCCGTTATAGTTGTTGACACTCTGAGCCGCATGAGGCGCTTACCTCAAGAAGTGCTTATCGTAACCGGCGGCTCTCCGTTGCAGCGCTGGTTGCATAAGTTCGTCGGCAATGAGTATCCAGACTGCGCGAAGTCTCAATCATTGTTACTGAACCGGCACAACGCAAGATGGTTCAATGTATATAGAGTTGCAGACCCTATTGGAGCAGCTTTATCACTCGAGGAGGATGGTGACATTGACGTGTCAGGTATCGAATTTCGAGGTACGTGGGATATACAAGCTCACTATGATTATTGGAGCGACCAAAGCATAGTAGAAGCGATCTTGGCTCGAATTCAAAGCAGCTCTAGGAGTTCGTAGTGCCTAGACCAGCGACGATAGCAGCTTGCTTCCTAGCGTTCATAGTACTGACTGTGGCCAACCCGATGCGTTTGGGATTTGTAGAATCGTTGTTGTCTCGAGCAATGCAGCCGTTCTGGAACGTAATCGAGTTAGCAGAGAATAAGCGGCCAAAAACGATAGTGGAATCAAAAGATGACCCGCGGCAAATCAAGTTGAGCACTTTACCCGAGGAAGGGGAAGGCATCATCTTCAGAGCCGAGCGGACCACTTACATCTTCGCCGGAGAAGGTGCCGTTGTCGCGGAAACAGACTTTCCTTCTTGTCTCAATGTTGAGGCTGATGACAGCGCGGCATGTCTCACATTAAAGGAAACCTACAACTACATTGATTGTATTGAAGATATCCCTCGTGCAAACTTGAACAAGATCGTAGTTTCAGTTGCCGACTCAGGACCCGATCTGATCCGTTTCGAAAGCATGATCGGCGCGCCGGTTTCATTTACAACGAATGACTATGAAGAAATCCAAATCATAGGGTGCGAGCGAACACCAAGTCATTGGCTAATAGATGGTTTTGTTCAGACAAAAGAACAAGATGGAACCGCGTTGGCCGTAGCTGGGGCGGTGTTAACGGTTTTTGTGTTGGTCGTGATTATTGGGCTGACTGTGTTTGGAGTCTCCGCCACCCTGAATTGGATATCTGGGCTTAAGCGCCATTTCGTGTGAAGAATCGGATAGCAGCGTCCTAATCTCGCCCCAAGTAAGACACTCATAAAATTTGCTGCAATGACCGCTTTCGGCGAATTGACGACCCAACACATAGCGCACTCGAATGTCCGCTCCGCCGCCGAAAGTGGACATTGCTCGGAAGCCATCAAATGCGGCTATTCAGCGGCGTTCTGGAATTCGCCGTCTTGCGCGGTTAAAGCAGCGCTTATCCGCTCGGCCAAACGGGTTGCGACTTCGCCTTTGCCCATACGGGGCCAGCGTTCCAAGCCGGAGCGTTTCACCAGGGTAATCTCATTGTCGGATCCGCCCATAACGTCGCCGGAAACGTCATTGGCGACGATCCAATCGCAACCTTTGCGCAGCAGCTTTGCGCGGGCGTGTGTCTCCACATCATTGGTTTCAGCGGCGAACCCGATGACTAGGGACGGCCTTTTTTTCCGCTTGGCGGAGATTTTTTTGAGGATGTCGGGATTTTCCCGCAGTTTTAGCGCGGGAAGTCCATCCTCCGCTTTAGCCTTGATCTTTTGGCCGGCGGGGGAGGCGGGCCGCCAATCAGCGACGGCGGCGACGGAGACGAACACATCCGCAGGAAGTTCGGCTTTGACTGCTGACAGCATGTCGCGCGCGGTTTCAATTTGCACCGTTTTCAGCCCGTCCGGAGGCGATAGCGCTGTGGGGCCGGTCACCAAGGTCACATCCGCGCCCAAACGGCTCAGCGCATAGGCGATGGCGTAGCCCTGCTTTCCAGAGGAGTGATTTGAGAGATACCGAACGGGGTCGAGCGGTTCGCGGGTCGGCCCGGCCGTCACCACGGCGCGGCGCCCGACAAGCGGACCGTCCGCCGGTTTGCGCAGAAGGCCGCGAATTTCTACGGCGATGCGATCCACTTCGGGGAGGCGGCCGGGACCATATTCGCCGCACGCCATTTCGCCCTGGTCCGGCTCCATCACATAGACGCCGTCTTCGCGCAGCTGGGCGACATTACGCTGCACGGCTTTGTGCTCCCACATGCGCACATTCATCGCCGGGACCATCAAAACGGGTTTGTCGGTGGCTAAAAGCGCGGTCGTCGCCAGATCGGGGGCCAGGCCGCACGCCGCTTTACCTAGCAAATCGGCGGTCGCGGGACATACCACGACAAGATCCGCCGAGCGGGACAATTCGATATGACCCATCTCCGCTTCATCCGTCAGATCGAAAAGATCGGAGAAGACTTTCTCGCCGGATAAGGCCGACACCGACAGGGGCGTTACGAATTCCGCGCCGCCCTTGGTGAGAATACAGCGCGTGCGCACGCCTTGTTTGGCCAAGGTGCGGATCAGTTCCAGGCTTTTGTAAGCGGCGATGCCGCCGCCAATGATCAGCAGAATGGATTTATCGGCCAAAACAAAGGTCTCCACAGGCTCTGCGCCCATCAATCTAAGGCGAGAGCGTGAAGAATGCACGGATGGCGCCGTGCGGATTTAATCAATTTACCGACAAAAAACGCCCGGCCGAGCAGCCGGGCGTTCTTACTCTACAGGTCTGGGATCAATTAAGCGCGATCGGACCAACCGTGCGCCGCGTTTTCAAGCGCGGAGGTTTTGAACGTGGAGTTGACGCCTTCGCTCGCGGCGAAGACGGTGTTCAAGGTCGCAACATTGACCGATTTCACGGCGTTTTCGACTGTTTCCGCCACACATTCGTCGTCTGCGCGACGCTGTTGGGGGAAACGGAAACCCGGCCTGACGTCGCAAACTTTGCGTGCGGCGACGACAATACGGTTTAGGAGAATTTTTGCGTCCGCCTCTTGAGCGAGGTTCAGATCGCTTGCGTTAACTTCGTAGGACACTGTTTCTTCGGCCGAAGCCGCGCCGGCTACCAAAAGCGCCGTGGCGGCGAACAAAGCATTGCGCATATCAGACTTCCTTATTGCGAGCTCTAAAGGCTCTTAAGCGTTGAGGAGGTTATTTCTTTTTTTGCGCCCCTATTTGGAGCGCCTCATTTGTCGCATGATTTGGTGCGCTGCAAAAGCGCGAATTCGCACTTGCAGCATAACGTTAGCGGAAAGGTGAACTGCAAAATTGCATAGGCAAATGACGCATCGTCATCTTCTAGATGCTGCGCCGCAACACGGAATCAGCCCCAATTTCCCACTATATATCCGGTAATTGCGGCGAGTAGAACGATTGCGGCAAAAAGCAAGGCGTCCTGCTTTTCTCGCTTTGAGTCCGTTGCGTCCGCGGACGCGGCTGCGGCGTCCAGCGCGGCTTCGAATTTGTCGATCATCTCTGGCAAGCGTTTGGCGCGATCGCCCAATCGCCGCGCGGTTTCCGCCGCCAAACGGGCGGCGCCTTCCGGTCCGAATTCCCGCTTCACCCAGCGCTCGACGACCGGCCGAGCCGCCTCCCAGATATTGTGTTGCGGGTCTATCGCGCGCGCGACGCCCTCGACCTGTACCATGGTTTTTTGCAGCAACACCAATTCTGGTCGCAGCTGCATGCCGAATTGGTGCGTGATGTCGAAGAGTTGAAGGAGCAGTCGGCTCATCGAGACATTTTCCGCCGTCTGTCCGAAAATGGGCTCTCCCGCCGCGCGCAGCGCTTGGGCGAACGCTCCGACATCTTCCGTCTCGGGCACATAGCCTGCTTCGAAGTGGACTTCGGCGATGCGATGGTAATCGCGCCGCAGGAAGCCGTTCAGGATTTCCGCGAGAAATCGCCTTTCCGCCGGCCCGATGCGGCCCATAATCCCGAAATCGACCAGGGTCGCGCCATGGGGGCCGTCGGCATGAACGGGCTCCGTGACGATCATATTGCCTTCATGTAAATCCGCGTGAAAGAAGCCGTGATCCAGAGTGGTCGCCAAAAAGCCCCGCACAATGCGTTCTCCCAGGGCTTTGCGATCGACCCCCTCCAGAGCCGCTGGATCCGTCAGGGGCGTTCCGTCCACCCAATCTGTGGTGAGCACTTTGTCGCTTGTGCGCGTCCAATCGACCGCGGGGGCGGAGACGAAGCCATCATCGGCGATAATCTCCGCAAACTCGCTCGCGGCGCCCGCTTCAAAGCGCAAATCCAGCTCGCGCGTCATGGATTCAGCCAGTGTTTCGACAAAGGCGACGAGCCGAAGCCGTCGTCCTTCTGCGGATCGGCGCTCCAGCAATTTTGCGCCCCGCATCATTGCGCGCAATTCCTTCGCAATGCGGGCCTCGACCCCCGGTCGGAGAAGTTTAACCGCGCGAGGACCGTCAGCCGTCTCGATCCGATGAACCTGCGCAATCGACGCGGCGGCTATGGCGTTTCCCAGCGGCGGAAACAATTGCTTGGCGTCCTCGCCAAACGAGTCGGTCACCGCTCTTTGCGCTTGCGCGACGGGGAAGGGGGGCAGCTTGTCTTTTAGATGCGCGAGATCTGAGGTCAGCTCAACACCGAGCAGATCGGGCCGCGTGGC
>JBCCMB010000022.1:0-27795 GCA_039026555.1 Pseudomonadota bacterium | reverse complement strand
TTTCGCTTGAAGAAGCGCCTAAGCATGCGCATAACGCGGCTCGGGAGACGTTTGTAGAAGAATTCGGTATTGTTCAGCCGGCGCCCGCGCCGCGTTTTTCGCGTACGCCAGGTGCGGTTCAGGGCATCCCCCCGGGCATTGGCGAACACTCTGACAGCGCGTTCGAGGATTGGGGCGTCGATGCGAAGGATTTGGCGCGTTTCCGCGCTGCCGAGGCGCTCTGAAAGTCTTAGTAATCGCGCCGCTGCAAACATGAACCTCAGATAAACACACGCCTCAAGAGGCGTTCAGGCGCGCCTTGATACCTCTAGCCCTGGTCGCCAAGGCCGTTTGACGTCCCTCGGACGGTTTTGGCGGGCATCTGTTCCTGTACCTAGGCCGGCGCTGATAAAGCGCCGGTCTTTTTGATTCAGCCATGCGCGAAAGACGACGACGACGAATTGCAGCGTTAACGGTAAGTTCTGTGTGACTTTTCTGTGTTGAACGCTACCGTTGCCGAAAATAATCGGAGCAGTTGGTATGAAGACGACGATCTTAGCATCGTTTGTAGGTTTTTGTGTGCTTGCGGGCGCGGCGCACGGCGATGCGATCAATCAAACCAAGGGCGAGTTTGAGGATAAGTTTCGTCAGCTAGACGTCGATCTTCCCACGCCCAATGTGTATCGCACCGCTTCTGGCGCGCCCGGCGAGCGTTATTGGCAGCAAGAAGCTGACTACAAGATTGATGTCGCTTTGGATGAAGACGCGCGTCGGATTACGGCGTCTCAGACCATCACCTACACTAATAATTCGCCGCATACGTTGAATTACATTTGGGTACAGCTGGATCAAAACCGCTTCGCGGAGAACTCGCTTGCGCGTCGTTCTGAGACCGCGGAAACAGCCGGTACGCGGCGGGACCCGACGATCGAGGGTGATTTTCTTCCCTATGGCACGCTGCGCCGTCAGCAAGCATTGTCGGATGTTGATTACGGGTTTGAAATTACCGCGGTTGAAGACGGTCGTTCGCCGCTAAAGCACACCATTGTCGACACCATGATGCGGGTTGATCTGCCGCGACCCCTGGCGCCGGGGCGCAGTCAGCGCCTGGATATCGACTGGGCCTTTAATATTATCGAAGAGGCCGCTGTCGGCGGCCGCGGCGGCTATGAGCATTTCAGCAAGACCGACACCTATTTGTACTTTATGGCGCAGTGGTTTCCGCGCGTGGCGGCCTATTCCGACTATGCCGGATGGCTGCACCGTCCTTTCCTAGGACGCGGCGAATTCACGCTCGAATTCGGCGATTATGAGGTCGCGATCACGGTGCCGGACGATCATATCGTTTCGGCGACGGGCGTTCTGCAAAATCCACGGGACGTCTTGACGGGTGAACAGCGCCGGCGCCTTGCAGAGGCGACGTCAGCCGATGAACCCATGTTTATCGTGACGCCGGAAGAGGCGTTAGAGAATGAGGCGGAGGGAACCGACGGCGTCAAAACCTGGCGCTTCAAAGCTGAAAACGTCAGGGATTTCGCTTGGTCGTCATCGCGTAAATTCATCTGGGACGCACAGGGATTTGAGCAGGCGGACGGCCCGGACGTGCTCGCCATGTCGTTTTATCCAAATGAAGCCGAACCGCTGTGGTCGAAATACTCCACGCACTCCGTCATCCATACGATGGAGGTCTATTCGCGCTTTTCCTTCCCTTATCCCTATCCGACTTCGCAATCGGTCAACACGTGGGAGCGGGGCGGTATGGAGTATCCGATGATCACTTTCAACGGATATCGGCCGGTTGAAAACGAAGAGACCGGCGAGCGGACCTATTCGCGCGCGACGAAATACGCGTTAATCGGCGTCATCATCCATGAAATCGGGCATATCTACTTCCCGATGGTGGTGAACTCGGATGAACGCCAGTGGACGTGGATGGATGAGGGGATCAACACCTTCCTTGAATACGTCGCAGAACTGGAATGGGAAGAAAACTATCCCGCGTTCGGCGGGGAGCCGAACATTCTCGACTTCATCACCGAATATATGGTGAGCGAGGATCAGGTGCCGATCATGACGCAGTCTGATTCGGTGCTTCAGTTCTGGCCCAACGCCTATGTGAAACCGGCTGCGGCGCTGACCGTCCTCCGTGAAACCGTGATGGGCCGCGAATTGTTCGATCACGCTTTTCGCGAGTATGCCCAGCGCTGGCGGTTTAAACGTCCGACACCGTCTGACTTCTTCCGAACCATGGAAGACGCATCAGGCGTTGATCTCGACTGGTTTTGGCGCGGCTGGTTTTATTCCACCGATCACGTCGACGTCGCCATAAACGACGTCCGTGAATACAAGATCAAAGCGGTGGATCCTGATATCGACCTACCGGCGGATCGCGAGATCTATGCGTCGAGAATTCCCGAGCCCCTCGGCCAAATCCGCAATCGGGAGGAGGGGCTTGCGACCTATCTGGACAAAAACCCGCAGCTTGTAGATTTCTACAATGAAAATGATCGCTTTACGCCGTCAAACCAGGATCGGAACAACGCAAAAGCCTTGATCGATAGTTTGGAGGATTGGGAACGCGAAGCTTTGCAACGCGCTGTTGAGGCGGATGATTTCATTTACTTCGTCGATTTCGAGAACGTCGGCGGGCTTGTGACGCCCCTGCCCATTCTCACCACCTATGAGGACGAAACGACGGAGTTGAACGTCTATCCGGCTGAGATATGGCGCCGGCAGCCGAAAAGCTTCACGAAATTGCTGATCAGCGACAAGAAGATCGTTTCGCTTGAACTTGATCCGCGCCACGAAATTGCGGATGCGGGCCGCGCCAACAACTACTTCCCGCGCCGCATTTTGCCGTCGCGCCTCGATCTGTTCAAAGAAGAACGGGAAGACCGCGATCTCATGGCCGATATGTTGGTCGAGCTGGAGGCGAAGGATGAGCCCGATACGAGCGACGGTGCGCCTCTAGCGCCCGTCGAAGCTGAATAACTTTGGGCGGTCATCCATCTCGACGCCTATTTTGCGCGATGGGCGCGATGCTCGCGGCCGGCCTAAATGCGCCGGCGGCGCTCGCGCATCGCACAAAAACGGCCCTAACGCGCATTAGCTGGAGCGACGCGTCAAAGACAATCCAAATCATCCACCGGCTTCATGCGCATGACGCTGAATTTGCACTGGCGACAGTCTCTGGAACGCCGGCGCAAGACTTGGGTCAGACGCGCACCCAGGCGCGGCTCGCACTCTATGTGCGCGATCGGTTCTCGTTGTTGCATGACGGTAATTTGGTCGATCTGGAGATTGTGGGCGCCGAACTGGAAGGCGCGCATATCCTTGTTTATCAGGAGGCGGCGGCTTCAGCGCCGATGGACGCTTTAAACGTCTCAAACGCTGTTTTTCACGATGTATTTCCCGACCAGGTTAATCGCGTAAACATATCCATGGGGAAGGGGGTGCGCACGCTCGTCTTCACGGCGTCGGACGGATTCAAGACAGTCGATGGATTGGCCTAAGACGCTCTCATTTCGCTCCGCAAGTTTAGAATTATCGAGCCAGCGCAGCGTAGTTCTCGCTGTCCTGGCGTGTGGCCTCGGGATTGGCGCAAATCTCATGTGGGGTCCGCCGAACGCAAAAATCGCGGGAAGCGTGTTGGCGGTTAGTCTTGTTTGGCTATCGGCGGTCGATATTGAGCGAATGCTGCTTCCGAACGCGATCACCTATCCTTTGATCGCTCTGGGCGTTGGGTTGGCGGCTTTCGAAGGCCCCGATCGTCTAATAGACAGCATCATTGGCGCGTTTGCCGGATATGGCGTGCTCCGGACCGTCGGCGCCTACTACAAATGGCGTACTGGGCGCGACGGCCTAGGGCAGGGCGACGCTAAACTCGTCGCAGCTGCGGGAGCTTGGCTCGGTTGGATGTCATTGCCTTATGTGATGCTCGCCGCATCTTTATTGGGTCTTATTTTTGCAGCCATTCGATGGCTCATGGGTCGAGAGAGTTTAAAAAAACCCATCCCTTTCGGACCATTTATCGCAGCCGGTTTTGGGGGTTTTTGGCTTTTCGGCGTCACACCGATTTAGGCGATCAACTCTCACGTCCGCGCCTGCGGCGGCGATCTCTAAAGTTTTCCGAAACAAATAAAAAACTGGAACAAACATACCTCAACAAATCACCAAGTTGTCATTGATTTGTCACGTTTTTTTGGAGGTCGAGGCTTTGCTCAGAATCACGCGAAACTCCGTATAGGGATTGTTACATTAGCGTCACATGAGTGTGCGATTAGCCTCCGCGATCTGAGGGGGCTTGCGCGACGAGATTCGAGCGGGGCCCGTTAGACTTGGTTTGTTTTCTGGTCGTCTAGAGGGGGCTCTTCCTAATGACCTCGATTCCCAATTTTCGTCGCGCGTTAATGGTCGGCGTCGCCGGCTTTGCGCTGGCCGCATGTTCCGACACGAGTATTTCTTCACCGGGGCCCGCCGCTCCGGCGCCAGCCCCCGCGCCAGCTCCGTCTCCTGCTCCGGCTCCAACAACCATCGGCACAGGCGTCCCAGCAAACTTTGACGCGTCAAGCGAATTCTTAACGGTGACCACGCGTACCACCGCGAACGGCTCTGTGGTTGAGGTTGTCGAAGTCTCCGGCGGTTCGGGCGGTCAAATCACGGACGACATTACCTTCCAGTCGGGCGTCCCATACTTCCTGTCTGGTACGGTTTTCGCCGGCGTTGACGCCGGCGCGACTACAACGAGCGCAAACGAG
Organism: Pseudomonadota bacterium; assembly: GCA_039026555.1. Taxonomy (GTDB): domain Bacteria; phylum Pseudomonadota; class Alphaproteobacteria; order Caulobacterales; family Hyphomonadaceae; genus JBCCMB01. The sequence continues at coordinate 23,059 of JBCCMB010000022.1, read as the reverse complement.
GATGGAACCGGCGTTGTTTTGACGTTTGAGCCTGGCGCCACGATTTATGGGTCGGGCGCAAACAGCGGCCTAGTCATTCAACGCGGCTCCATGATCATGGCCGATGGCACGGCTGACCAACCCATCGTGTTCACAAGTGTTGAGGAGCTGGAGCGCCAAAGCGGCGCGGCGCCGGCCAACCCCAATGCTCGCAGTGAGTGGCTTGGCCTGATCATCAATGGTTTTGCGCCGATCAATAATTGCGACGTGATCATTGACGGTGTTGAAAACCCAGTGCCAGGCAGCGCTGACTGCCAGGATGATGGCGAAGCAGGCTCCGGCGTTTATGGCGGCGGCGACGCGGAAGATGATAGCGGCGTTTTGCGGTATGTCCGTGTTGAACACGCTGGCGTTTTCTTCACTGAAGAGGACCAGTCGAACGGCATCGCCTTCCAAGGTGTTGGATCAGACACAGTTGTGGAGAATATCCAAGTCCACAACAATGGCGATGATGGGGTAGAATTCTTCGGCGGCACCGTGAATGCGAAAAACGTCGTTATCACAGGCGCTGCTGACGATTCGATCGACTGGACAGATGGCTGGACCGGCTCTCTCCAAAACGTTCTCGTTATCCAGTCGGAAGACTCTTCCGACTTCGCAATCGAAGGCGACAACCGCAGCGTTACGGACGCCGACCTGACGCCTCGTTCAAATCCGAAGATCTCTAACTTCACCTTCATTGGCGCGGCCAATGGCGAGAAAGGCATTCGGCTTCGCGAAGGCACGGGCGCTCTCTTGGTGAATGGCGTTATGTCCAATTTCAACGCTGGCGGTTTTGAGATTGGCGACGCGCCGACGCTGTCTAATTTGTTGGACGCGACTATTGCGTCCGGCGCCGTGTCGCCGACCTATGATGACGACGCAATCGTCGTTACGTCGAACCTGTTTAACAACGACCCGGAAGTTGTTGATGGTCCTGCAGAAGGCGATGGCGCGACGATCCAGGCGTTCCTGGGGCAACAAGACACCATCCTAAATAGCGATGACGAGGTCGTATTCTTCGACAATGAATTTGTTGAGTTCGACTCCTCTTTGGCGTCGACGACTTTTGTGCCTGGCATCGAAGTCGTGACCTTCCCGCAGGTGTATGACGTGACAGGCATCGGTGCGCTGACGGACCTCGGCTATATCGGCGCGTTCTCGCCGGAAGAGACGGTCGAGGACAATTGGGCGGCGGGCTGGACGAAGCCGGGCACCGTCTTTGAAGAAAGCGATGATTGTCCCACAGGCACCTCCGAGGAGGGCGCGCTTGATGGCAAAGTCGTCTGTGCGCTCTCGGGCGTGATTCAGTCCGACCTGACTTTGGATCGAGGGTCATCGATCATCTACCGTCTTCGCGGTCAGGTCTTCGTCGGCACCGATGGCGGCTCCGAAGCGGTCAACGATACGAACTCAACCCAAGTTGACCTCACCATCGATCCCGGGGTCACCGTTTTTGGCGACTCGGTGACAGATGGCTTGGTTGTGACGCGCGGATCGAAGCTATTTGCAAACGGCACGGCGGCGGCGCCTGTGGTGTTTACGTCTGGTCCGGCTTTGCGGGGCGAAATCACCGATCCGGATACGCGCGCGCAATGGTTAGGCTTGTCGATCAACGGCAAAGCTCCGATCAACAAATGTGATGTCGATCCGTCGGCTACTGGAGGAACCGCCGAGTGCGAAGATGACGGCGAAGCGAGTTCGGGCGTCTTTGGCGGCAATGTTTCGGCGGATAGCAGCGGTTCGCTGACCTACACCCGTGTTGAGTACGCCGGGATCTTCCGAAACGAGGAAGATCAGTCCAATGGCATCGCGTTCCAAGGCGTGGGCGCGGGTACGGTCGTCGACTTCATCCAAGTCCACAATAATGGCGATGACGGCGTGGAATTCTTCGGCGGCACAGTCAACGCCAAACACGTGGTGATCACCGGCCAGGGCGATGACGCGGTTGATTGGACCGATGGATGGACCGGCAAGATGCAGTATGTCATCGCCGAGCACAGCAATGGTTCGGACTATGGCTTCGAGGGCGACAGCCGCTCCAGCTCATCGCCGGACGAAACGCCGCGCTCGACGCCGCAAATCGCCAATTACACCATTATCGGCTTTAACGAGGAATCTCCCGGCGCTCGGTTCCGCGAAGGCATGGGCGGCGACTTCTACAACGGCATTATCGCGAACACGTCTAAAGGTTTAGATATCGATGATGTGGTCGACGACCTTCTCCTTAATGGGTCGCGCGCTCCGGACGGCGCATCCCTGACCATCAATGGTCTCTTCCTAGATACGGCGGAGAACATTGACGAGGACGATGACACCGACGCAACGGAAGCGTCCGACATTCGCAGCGCGATCAGCAACCTTGTCGAAGGCACAAACGGCATGACCGGCTTCTCCTTCTTCGGTCGTGACACGATCGGCGTCGAGCCGGGTACGGCCGAGACCAACGCTACGGCGGCTGACCCGTCAACGCTGGATGCGTCTTTCTTTGATGCGGCTCAATATCTCGGCGCTGTCGAGGATGCGGACGACGACTGGTATCTCGGTTGGACGATCGACTCCACAGGCGCGGTGACGAGCGCCAACTAAACGTCATACGCGTTGGGCGGCGATGAAAGTCGCCGCCCGTTTGTTCTTTTTGGCGCGCCGGTTTTTGCGGCGCGTTTGGCAGTCAGGATCGGCTCGGGGAAAATGATGGTCAATCGCCTCTCATATGGCGTCATGGCGCTGCTCGCCACGACAACACTCACTCAGGCTTACACCGCCAACGCGCAGGAGACGCCCACGGCCGAAGCGGCGGACGACCGCGTTCTGGGCGAAGTGGTTATTCGTGGGGAGTTTATCCCCGATGAAAAACGAGAAACCTCGGAAGTCTCATCCTTGCTCGACGCTGAAGATTTTTCTCTAAGGGGCGATAGCGATGTCGCCGCTGCATTACAGCGCGTGACGGGCGTTTCGATCGCAGATGGGAAATTCGTTTATGTCCGCGGTCTGAACGAGCGCTATGCGTCTTCGACGCTAAACGGCTCAATTATTCCAAGCCCTGCGCCGCTTCGTAAAGTGGCGCCTCTGGATCTGTTTCCGACCTCTGTTCTCGAATCCACGCTTGTTCAAAAGACGTTTTCTCCGGAAATGTCCGCGGAGTTCGGCGGCGGCGTGATCGATATACGCACGAAAGCGGTGCCGCTCGAGAATTTCTTTGAGATTGGCGTCTCTGGCGGAGGCAATTCCGAAACCACATTCGACGACGGTTTCCAGTATGATGGCGGCGACACCGATTTCCTTGGATATGATGACGGCACCCGCAATCTGCCCGAGGGATTGGGCGATATTTTCGCCAACGGCGCTTACGGGTCTACGCCGCTGGCCGACAGGAATGCGTTTGCGCGCGCCTTGACGCGGGACGCGTCTTTGCTGGTCGTGCAAGAAGGCGATGTCGGCGCTGATGTCGGCGTCGACGCGACGGTCGGTCGCCGCTACGACGTAAATAATGATTTGTCTTTCGGCTTCTTAGGCTATGGCTCCTATTCCAATGAATGGTCGACGCGCGATGGCGTCCAGGGCATCGGTGAAGCGCTTCTGCGCCAGGGTGAGCCTGAAGGCCCCGCGCTGGCGCTGTCGCAATTCGATCGCCGAAGCACAACCAATACGATAGGCGCGAACGGTTTGCTCTCGATAGGCGCAGACATTTTTGACAATCACTCGGTCAAAGCGCTCGCATTCGGCACGCGTTCGACTGACAAGGAAACCGAAGTCGCCGAGGGCTTCACGAACGATGACGACGACGTGCGCCGCGAAAGTTTGGAATGGATTGAGCGTCAATTGTGGACGACGCAAATTCAGGGTGAGCATGAATTCCCAGATTTCGCCGACCTGAGGGTCGATTGGCGCGGATCCTATTCAGAAGCGAACCGCGACGCCCCTTATCAGGTGTTTCACGAGTACATCTTGTTGCCGTCGACGGATGAATTCGCGCTTCGTCGTGGATCCAGCATTGAATTTTCGGAGATTAATGACGACACGACCGACTTCGGCGTAGATTTCGTTCTTCCGCTCAGCTTTGGTTCAGTCGATGTCGATCTGAAGGCGGGCTATCTTTACACGGAGAAGGACAGGTCGTCACAAACGGACGCGCTTGTGGCTTTGGATTTTCCGGTTGAGGCGAGGTCGCTGCGTGTAGATTTCGCTTATCAGCAATTCTTCTCGGATCCGAGCACATCATTTGTGGCGACGCGGTCGGCGCAATCGCCTTCTTTCTACGTTGCGACGCAAGAAGTTGATGCGGGCTATGTGGGTGTCGACGCACAGCTGACCCCGTTTCTGCGGGTGGCCGTTGGCGGTCGATACGAAGATTTCATTCAAGCTGTGGAAACTCGTTTAGGTGCGAACACGGCCGGCATTATCACGCCGGCGCTCGAGGACGACACATTCTACCCGGCGGCGACGGTGACGTGGAATTTCGCGGACGATCTGCAGTTGAGGATGGGCTATTCTGAGACCGTCAACCGACCGCAATTCCGGGAATTCGGACCTAGCCGATTCACAAACACCGAAACGAATGAGCAGTTTTCCGGAAACCCGTTCCTGGAATCGACCGACATCACAAACTATGACGCGCGCCTAGAATACTATTTTGGACGCGATCAGTTCGTAACTTTGGGCGTTTTCAGAAAAGAACTCGAAAATCCGATCGAGGCCTTCAACGTCGGCTCGGGCGAAAGCAGGCTGGTGACGTTCGTCAATATCGACGAGGCGGAAGTTGAAGGTTTTGAAGTTGAGTATCAGCAATCCATACCGTTTGGAGATTGGATTGAATCGGACTGGTTCAAATCCAAGGATTTCACCTTCCAGGCGAACTACACCTATTCCGACAGCTCGATCGACGCCACCAGCCCGGTGATTTTTTTGGGCCAATCGGCGAGCGCCCAGCTGGTCCAGCAGCTTACGGGATTGACGGACAGCGTTGTGTTTTCGCTCGAACAACTACGCGCGAGCGGTGCGGTCGACGAGCGGATCGCGGATTTCGATCCTGATCGTCAATTGCAAGGCCAGTCCGAACACCTTGGGAATATTCAAATTGGTTATTCGGATATTGAAGCGGGGTCGGATCTAAACCTCCTTGTGAATGTCCAAAGTGAGCGTATCAGATCTGTTGAATCGTTTTCCGACGACAGCCCGGCGATTATTGAACAGCCGCCTTTCACCGTAGATCTAATTTACAAGCGGCGGTTTGAACTGAATGGCGGCGACTACAAATTCAGCTTCAAGGTAGAGAATATACTTGGAGACCAGTATAAAGCATTCCAGGAAGCGGGCGGATCGAAAGTGATCGTCGATCGCTACGATGTCGGCCAGTCTTTATCTGTTTCACTAACGAGAACGTTTTAGCGACGAATAGTTCAGCAGTCCGGGCGCGATCGACCGCCTTGCCGAATGTTTAACGTGACGTTGACGAATGAAGCGTTTCTATAGGCCTGGCTGGATCTAGCTGAGCGCTTGTAAGCGTTATTTTGGAGAACCTACAACTCGGATGGTGACGCACTCACCTTTATTTAAAGCGTCAATTTTTGACTTTAGGACCTCGTCGATCGGAGCGAGCGTCCCGTTTGGCGTGATGTTGATCGCGGTTGTCATCCTTGGCCTTCTGTGCGCGCGTTTCTTTTGGCTGGTCACGGCCGGAGCAACCCTCTCAACATCGTCGCCTGCACCTTCGCCTATGAATAGCGTTGCAGCGTCCCAATCATATGTTTCGGTGCTGCAAAGGCGCTCGCCGTTTAGACCGATGACGATTGAGGCGGAAACTCGGGTAGATAGCGTCCCTGATACGCAGTTGCGTCTGACGCTTCATGGCGTTCGAACAGGCGCGAACGAGGAGGGCGTCGCGATCATCTCAAATGAATCGGGCGCTCAACGCAGATATCGGGCGGGCGAGGAGATCGAAGAATCGCCTGGCGTAGAGCTTCAAAGCATTTATGCGGACGGCGTTTTGTTGACGCGCAATGGGCGTGTCGAGCGTTTGCCGATCAATCCTGACGACCGCGTGTCGGCGATAAAATCAGTGGAGGACGTGGAGGCGGAGGCGCGCTCGGCCCCGGCCACAATCGAAGGGCCTGACGTGCCAGCGCCCAACGTTGAAATCAAGAATGCCGGCTCTCGCCTATCGCACTCTGAATTGGCGACATTGTTTCAAACCTTGCGATTTGAACAGGCGCCCGACGTCGCCGGAGGTGGAGTGATGGTCTTTCCGCTTAGCAGCGAGGGGCCTTTCAAGAAATCTGGCTTGCGATCACGAGACATTGTCCAATCCATTGATGGAATGTCGGTCGGCGCCAGCGCAGACTATCCGGCGCTCCTGCAACAACTCGAATCGCAAGACCGCGCGGTCATCATGTTGCTGCGCGGTGACCAGCAATGGCGGCTGACCGTGACGTTGTCCGAGTAGCAATTGTTCTTTTAGAGGCGTGAAAATGCGGAACAATCAAACAAAACAAGTCTCGCAAGGCATAATCGCGCTCGCGCTCGGCGGCTTTTTGGGGCCTATGGGAGGGATCGCATCGGCGGATGATTTGGGCGAGACGTCGGTTGGGTCGGATCGCGCCGCCGGCGCGCACATCATGAACCTCCGTGATGTCGAGATGTCAGTGCTCATCGACGATGTTTCAGCGATCACGGGCTATACGTTTATCGTTCATCCAAGCGTGCGCGGCCGGGTGACCGTCTCTTCCCAAGCGCCACTATCCACTGCGGAAGTGTTCCAGGTTTTCCTCTCAACCTTGCGCGTGCACGGGTTCACCGCCATCCCGACGCAGGGCGGGGCTTACAAAGTTGTTCCAGAACAAACCGCGTCGGCGGCGGCCGGCTTTGTCGCCTCCGGCGCAGGCGGCGACCAGTTCGAAACCACCGTTATCAGTTTGCGCAATTTCGACGCGGTTGAGGCGGCGAAGATGATCAAGCCCTTGACCAATCCGCAGGGTCAGATCACCGCAAGCCCACGTTCAAACTCGGTCATCATTGTCGATTACGCCGCAAACATAGATCGTGTTCGACAAGTCGTGGGACAGCTCGACCAGGACCGATCCTCTGTTGTTACGGTCGCTTTGAACAATATGCCGGCGGCGGAGATGGCGAAGATCGTCAATGGCTTAGACGTCGGGCAAAGCGGTGCGTTTGATTACGATGTCGGGGCGTTGTCCGTCGACAGCAATAATTCGATCGTACTGCGCGGGGAGGCGTCTGACGTCGCCCGCGTCGCAGAGATCGTCCGTCAGCTCGACACGGATAATCAGTCTAACGCAGATACGCTCAAAGTGATCGCGCTCAAAAATGCCGACGCGGCGGAGCTCGCCCCGATTCTTGAAAGCCTTGGCGCGACGATGGCCGCCGCGGCCGCACCTGACGGCGGCGTTAAAGCGCAACCGACTATAGCGGTGCATGAGCCGACCAACGCGCTTGTGATTAGCGCGGATTCGCGAATTCTTCGACAGCTTGAGGACGTCGTTTCGGATTTGGACGTGCGTAGGGCGCAAGTTCTGGTCGAGGCGGTGATCGTCGAACTTTCGGACAACACCGCGCGAGAATTGGGCGTTCAGTTCGCCATCGGCGGCGGAGATAGCGATTTGCCTCTGGTGAGCAGCAATTTCGCCAATTCCCCCGTCAGTTTGCTAACGCTTGCCGGAGCGGTGACGCAGGACGGTTTTGATGATGGCGCTACAGGACCAGGAGCTGAATTGGCTAGCCTGGCGGCGTCGCAGCTCGCCAGCGCGAACGGCGCGCTGGCGGTCGCTGCAGGCGTCAACAATAACGGCCGCTTTTTTGGCGCGATCATCAACGCCGTTGAAGACGATACAGCCTCCAATTTGCTGTCGACGCCGTCTGTGCTGACCTTGGACAATGAAACCGCGTCGATCTTAGTGGGTCAGGAGATCCCGATCACAACCGGCGAGGCCTTGTCGTCAAACAACAACAATCCATTCCGGACCGTTGAACGCGAAGATGTCGGCGTTCAATTGGAGGTGACGCCCCAAATTGGAGACGGAGACAGCATAAAGCTGGATATTCGCCAAGAGGTCTCATCGGTGTTTGGGCCAATCACGTCTACATCGACCGACCTAATCACAAACAAACGCGAAGTCTCGACAACCGTTCTAGCGGATGATGGCGAGCTCATCGTCTTGGGCGGTCTTATCCAAGAAGAAGAATCAATCTCGGATTCGAAAATCCCGCTGCTTGGAGACATACCAATTCTTGGACGCGCCTTTCGAAGCGAAGGGCGCGCGGTGCAGCGGACGAATTTGATGGTCTTTTTGCGTCCTACCGTGGTGCGTGATGTGGAAACCGCTCGGCGTGCAACGGGGCGGAAACTTGACTATGCGCGCTCTGGCGAATTCTCCAAGTCGCCGGAGGGGCAGTCCAATCTCGACAGTTTCATGCGAGATGTTTTAGGCGTTGATGACTAAGCCTGCGTAAGGCGCAAGCGAAAGGCGAAAGCCGCGTGTCTGACCAAAGTGTGCGATTGAGCTACGCGTTTGCAAAAGAACGCGGCGTCGTATTGTTCAACGGCGGCGCCGGCGCCCAGCTGGGCGTTCGTCGCGGGTCCGACCCCTTTGCGATTTTAGAAGCGCGTCGCGTCTCCGGGCCTGTGTCGGGCGTCGAGACCTTGGCGCCCGAAGCCTATGATCGGGTCTTGTCGGAAGTCTACGCCAATGACGGTATGGACGCGTCTGAAATAGACGACGTGCTTGGCGAGGACGGAGATTTGGACAGTCTCGCAGCCGGCTTGACTGAAAATGCAGACCTTCTCGACAGTTCAGACGATGCGCCGATAATTCGATTCATCAATGGCGTGATCGCAGAGGCGGTGCGAACGAAAGCGTCCGACGTTCACATCGAGCCCTTTGAGGATCGTTTGTCGGTCAGGCTGCGAATTGACGGCATGATGCGCGAAGTTCTGTCGCCGTCGCGGCGCGTAGCTCCGCTGCTGGTGTCGCGTATCAAGGTGATGGCGCGGTTGGACATCGCGGAAAAGCGTGTGCCGCAAGATGGTCGGGTGTCCTTGTCGCTCGGGGGGCGCGCGATCGACGTACGGATCTCAACACTTCCGTCTCGATATGGCGAACGCGTTGTGATGCGTCTGCTCGACAAAGAACAGGCGCGCCTTGATCTGGACGATTTAGGCATGCCGGCCGATATGCTGGAACGCTTCAAGGACGCGCTGAAACAGCCCAACGGCATTATTTTGGTCACGGGTCCGACCGGGTCGGGCAAAACGACGACGCTTTACGGCGCGTTGACGCTGTTGAACGATCAATCTCGCAACATTCTTACCGTCGAGGATCCGATCGAGTACGGCTTGGACGGCGTGGGCCAGACCCAGGTAAACACCAAGGTCGGTATGACCTTCGCAACTGGACTGCGCGCTATCCTGCGCCAGGATCCCGACATCGTTATGGTCGGAGAGATACGTGATGCGGAGACCGCTCAAATCGCCGTTCAGGCCAGTTTGACGGGCCATTTGGTACTTTCAACCGTGCACACAAATTCCGCGGCGGCGGCGGTCACGCGCCTGCGCGATATGGGCGTTGAGCCGTTTTTGCTGTCGTCTACGCTAACCGCCATTGTCGCTCAACGCTTGGTGCGACGTTTATGCCCCGCCTGCCGAACGCCTTATGAGCCAGATGCGCGCGAGACAGCCGCGCTCGGCCTCGAGCATAAGCCGGGCCTTATCTTCTATCGCGCGACGGGTTGCGACGCATGCGGCGGACTAGGCTATTCCGGTCGCTTAGGCGTCTATGAATTGATCGTGATGGACGCCAAGCTTCGATCCATGGTCCATGACGATGCCCGCGAGCAGGACATGGAGAGCCATGCGTTTGCAAACACCGCCTCACTCCTGGCATCCGGCGCACAACATGTGATCGCTGGACTGTCCTCTTCAGAAGAGGTTCTGCGAGTGGCGCGTCAAGCCGGAGACGGCGATGGCGGCGTTTGAGTACCAAGCTCTGGATGCGGGCGGCCGCACGAAGAAAGGCGTTGTCAGCGCCGACAGCGTGAAAGCGGCTCGACGCGAACTGCGGCGCCAATCGCTGACGCCAATCAAGGTGTCGCCGACCATTGAAGCGGCGGACAAGCCCAGCGGACGCGGCGGACGCAAGCTCAAATCGAAAAATCTTGTGCTGGCGACACGGCAACTCGCCATGCTGATTTCGTCGGGATCTCCAGTAGAGGAGGCCTTGGCCGCCGTCGCGGAGGCGTCGGAGGGAAACACAACACGCTCAGTCTTGGCTTCGGTGCGGGCCGGCGTGATGGAAGGACGCTCATTGTCGGATGCGCTGAAATCTGAGCGTAAATCCTTTCCGCCGCTCTATCGCGCCGTCGTTGCAGCCGGAGAAAACGCTGGGGCTTTGGGCCCCGTGATGGAGCGCCTAGCCGATTACCTCGAAGCCAGCGACGCCATGAATCGCAAAGTTGTGTCGGCGCTGATTTATCCTGCGGCGTTAGCGTTTGTGGCGATCGCCGTTATCATCGCTTTGCTCGTTGTGGTCGTCCCTCAGGTCGTCGAACAGTTTGACACCCTTGGTCAGCAATTGCCCTTACTGACGCGAATCATGCTCGGCGGCTCAGAGTTTTTGCGAACCTATGGTTGGCTTTTGCTTGGCGGGGTGGGTGGTGCGATTTTCCTCATGTCGCAGGCCCTTAAGACGGATGTTTTCAAACGTCGCGTCGACCGATTTGTGCTGACGCTGCCAGTTTTGGGCAAAGTCACGCGCAGTGTCGCAGCGGCGCGATTTTCAAGAACGTTCGCAACTTTGGCGATGTCCGGCGCCCCCGTTCTGGATTGTTTGGCGGCCGCACGCGAAACGACGCCGAATCTGGTGATGCGCGATGCAGTGGATCAGATCGCTGAGGCTGTGCGTGAAGGCGGATCGCTCAGCGCGGCGATGTCCCGCACCGGCGCTTTCCCGCCGCTGATGACCCACATGGCCGCCAGCGGCGAGGCCGGCGGCGATTTGGGGCGCATGTTCGACAAAGGCGGCGAGTATTTGGAGAACGAGTTTGAGAACATATCTAGCGTCGCGCTGGGAATGCTTGAGCCCATGATTACGATCATTATGGGCGGCGTCGTGATGCTGATCATCTTAGCGATTATGTTGCCGATCCTTCAGCTCAATTCGGCGGCGTTATTGTGATAAATTGGCGACGAATAGCGATGTGGAGTTATGACGTGGAACAGCCAAGCGAGATCCAAGATAAGACCCGCGGCGAAGACGGGTTTACGCTGGTTGAACTGATGGTGGTGGTCTTCATCATGGGGTTGTTGGCCACAGTTGTGCTCGTAAATGTTGTCGGCAACGCCGATGAAGCGAGGGTGCGCAAAGCTCAAGCCGATGTCGCGACCCTCGAAAACAGCCTAGATCGCTATCGCTTGCAAATGCTGGCCTATCCAAGCATCGAGCAAGGCTTGGAAGCGTTGACGGCGGCGCCGGACGGGTTGTCGCAGCCAGAACGGTATCCGGCCGAAGGCTTCATTAAGCGGTTGCCGTTGGATCCATGGGGCAATCCCTACCAATATGTCTATCCCGGCGAGCGCGGTGTGGTGGATGTCTATTCCCTGGGCGCGGATGGCCAGCTTGACGGCGAAGGGCTTGATGCGGACATCGGAAATTGGCGCTGAACCGGGCCGCCGCCGCGTCTCAAGCCGGCTTCACATTGGTGGAGCTGATGGTTGTCTTGTTCATCATCGGATTGTTGTCAGGGACAATTATCATGTCCTTGCCCAGCCAATCGTCGAAGGGATTGGAGGCCGCTGAAACGCTTGCGACCGCGTTTCGCCAAGCCGGACGTGAGAGTATTGCCTCGGGCGAACCGGTGGGGTGGATCGCCGCCCAGCGTCGCTATCGTTTTGATCGGTATCGGCGCGGTGCTTGGGAAAGGCTCAGCGAAGAGACGACCCTTATAGGAGGCAGCGACCCGTCCGACCACATAAATATGCGCGTTTTGGACAAGGATTCGGGCGGTGTGGAAGATCAAGTCGAAAACGGAACAAGCGAGCTAGACCAATTGTATCTGGTGTTTTCGCCAACGGGTGAAACGACCGCCGTCGCGGTTGAATTTATGGATGGCCGCGACCGCTATGTCGTCGGCGTCGACGAGGCGGGGCGCGTTTCGGTTGCGATAGAAAATGGATCCGCGTCATGAACGCAAATGGCGATCCCCTAAGACCGCAAGCGCAAGCCGGCTTCACATTGGTGGAAGTCCTTGCGGCCTTGAGCGTGTTTTCAATCGCAGGTCTAGGATTGGTTCACGCCTCAACCGAGAACGCGCGAACGGCGCAATTTATCGAACGCCGAGCGATCGCCTCGATTGTAGCCGACAATCAGCTGGCGGGCGTTCTGTCGAGCCAAAATAGAGTCGTGCTCGGCGACGAAACGGACGACGTTGAGATGGCCGGCCGCTCCTGGCGCTGGACACAAACTATAAGTGAAACCGCCAATCCCTTGATTGTCGAAGTCACCGTGTCGGCCCAAGAGCTTGATCAAGAAGGCGATTTGCTCGGTGGCGCCGTGTCTCGAACAGCGTATCGGGGTTTGGAATGAGCGATCATCAATCCGGCTTCACATTGATCGAGGTCTTGATCACAACCTTCATAATGGCGGTGCTCTCCATTATGGGGCTCATGATGATGAATAGCGCGTTGGCGTCTAAGGCGGCGGCGGAAAACGCGGTCGACGCCGTTCAGGAGCTTGAATTGGCGCGCGCGGTGATCCGAAGCGATTTGGCGCAAGTCACTTCGCGAAGGGCGCGCGATGCTTTCGGCGGAGATCCCCGCCGGGCGTTCGCAGACGGCGGTTTGGACGACCGTCTTGTCATGTCGTTCGTTCGCAATGGCCGCGAGGCGCCGGTAGAGCTCGATGTCGCAGGCGCGTCGGCTTTGCAGTATGTGGAATATCGGTTTGAAGACGGCGCGCTGATCAGGCGTAGCCGCGCGCGGATCGATGCAACGCCAGGCACGCCTTATCGCGATCGCGTTTTATTGAATGGCGTCGACGATTTGACGGTCGAGTATTTTGGCGGCGCTGGCTGGATGCGCGCTTGGTCTCCGACAAGCGCCGATGCTGCAGGTTTGGATGCCCCGCCGGCCATTGCGCTGAATCTCACCTTGTCGCGTTTCGGTCAGATCCGGTCAGTCTTTCTAACGCCGGCGGGGCTTTAACGCATGTTGGTCCGGCGCTCGCCGTCTTCCACGTCCGAACGTGGCGCTGCGCTTATCATGGCGCTTATAATCGTATCTGTGATGTCGGTCGCGGCGCTATCGGTGCTTGAGAGTATGAAGTTTGCGGTGCGTGTCGCGTCAAACATCGAAAATCGCGAACAAGCGCGTCTTTATGCCCTAGGCGCAGAGGAATTGGCGTCCGCGACCTTGAAGGCCGCTTGGAAAACTGGCGACGGCGCCAATCCCGCTTTGGATGAATGGGTCCGCCGGCCGCTGGTCTTTCCAATTGACGGCGGCGTGATTGAAGGACGTGTGCGTGACGGCGCAAATTGCTTCAACTTGAACGCGGTCGTCGACTTTGAAGGTGTGGGCGGGTTTGTGGCCGATACGCGGACGGCGGCTGTCTATATGCGATTATTGGAAGGAGTAGGGGTTCCGACGGGTGAGGCGGAGATGCTCGCAGGCACGCTCGTCGATTGGATCGACACCGATTCCACCCCAAATTTCGGGGGCGCCGAGGATTACTATTACGCCGCTTTGCCGGCGCCCTATCGGACCAGTGGTCAATTGTTGGCTGATGTATCGGAATTACGCAGTCTCTCGGGATACACGCCGGATTTGGTCGACGCCCTTGATCATTTCGTCTGCGCGCGGCCGACCACGGAATTAGCGTCGCTCAACATTAATACGCTCGAAATTGAAGATGCACTACTGCTCCAGGTCTATCTTGGAGACGGTTATGATCCAAACGACGCATTTCGGCTGATCGGTGAACGCCCGCTCGGCGGATATCCTTCAGTTAATGATTTTCTGGTTTTAGCAGGGCTTATCGATCCGGAAGACGAGCGGGATGATCAGGACCTAATGTTTGCGCTTCGATCAGATGTTTATGACGTGTCGGCGGTGGTCACGCGCTATGACGCTGCAATCGGAGTGTCCTCCAGCTTGCAAATCTCGAAGACTGGGGACATCACCACAGTCTCGCGTCGATATGGGTCGCCTGAATGAGTGGGTGTTTTGTAGCGTTCGCCGGCGTAAGGCCGGTTGACCCTCTGATATGGCGCCGCGTCGCGTCCGGCGGACGCGTGACCGAGCGCGGAACCGACGATTTAGAAACGCTCGCGGAAAAATCCAACGGATCGACACTGGTTCTCGTACTGCCCGGCGAAATGGTGACAGCGCGAGCGGTCGTCTTGTCCGCGCGATCCGAAAAGCAGGCCGTCTCCATCGCGCCTTTTGCGATTGAGGATGAGCTCGCGTCGGACATTGAAGACGTCCATGTCGCGCTTGGCGCTGCGGCCGCGACGGATGGCTCGAAACGATATGTCTACGCCGTCGATGAAACGTTGCTGCAAGATTGGTTGTCCACATTTTCGGGCGTTTCGCTGCGTCCAGACATCGCGACGCCTGATTACTTGTTGGTCCCAGGCGATGACGATGTCTTATTGGGCGGTCGCGTTGGCGGACGGACGCTTTTGCGTCACGGCGGGTGGGGCGCTGCGATAGATGATGCGCTTAAAACGGACGCTGTCCGCGCCATCATCGCGCGCGCCGAGCAAGACGCGGACAGTTCTGCGATCGATGGTTTTCAGGCGCAGGAGAGCGAGGAGGCGCGCTTGGACGCGCTTGCAGAGCAGGCGGCCAAGACGAATGGCGTGAACTTGTTGCAGGGCGCGTACGCTGCTCGCAAACAGACCAACATCGATTGGCGTCAATGGCGCGCGCCGTCCGCGCTCGCAGCAAGCGCTGCGATGGCCTTTATTGCGCTCAATGTCGCCGAGGGTGCGGCGCTGAATGAAAAAGCAAAACAGTTGAATGCGGAGACGGCGACCACGCTTCGAGCAGCGTTCCCAGAGATCACGCGCGTCGTCAACCCGCGCGCGCAATTGAGGGCGGCGACCCAGACTGGCGGCGTCGGTGATCCTGATTTCCTAATCCTATCGAGCATGATCGCAAGCGCGCTCGACGGGGTGAGCGATTTGTCGCTGGAAAGCCTTAGGTTCGACGCACAAGACGGTGAAATCCGAATGAGCGTAAGGTTTGGCGCTTATGATGATTTCGAGGCGTTTAAGGAGGCGTTGCAAGCGGCGGGCGGTGAGACGACTGAGGGCGGATCGCGGCAAGTTGGAAATCGCCGTATCGGCGACATCACAATTAGGCGCGCATCATGATGGAATGGTGGAACGCCAGGGATGCGCGTGAGCGTTTGTTGCTGACCATTTGCGCCGCGCTGGTCGCGCTTGTCTCGATTGTGCAGCTCGGCGTAGTTCCGTCAATGTCGTACCGCGAGCGCGCCGCCAACGCTCTGGAGCGTGAAGTCGCGATTAATGAGGAAGTTCGGGCCGTCGCGGCGACAAAAACCGATCAAAGGGCGACGCCGAGCGATGGCCGGCCTCTACAAGCGATTGTGTCCGACACGTCGAGTTTGTTTGGCCTCGAGGTCAATCGCATGGCGCCGACGGATCAGGGCGGGCTAAATCTATGGCTTGAAGCGGAACCTCCGCAGCCGCTTTACGCTTGGTTGGTGGATCTTGAACGCGTCCATGGCGTGCGTGTCGGAAAGGCGTCCATACGTTGGAATTCCGATCAAACGACCATCAGCGCCAATCTCTACGTTGAACAGGGGTTGTGAGCCATGGCTAAGATCTGGCTAATTCTTGTGTTTTTGGTCGTGTTTGTAAGCGGTGTTGTCGCAAACACGCCTTTGGGCTTCGTTCTGGACCGCGCCGCGCTTGGAATGGTGACGTATGAGCGGGCGTCTGGGACGGTATGGCGGGGGACGATGACAGGGGTCTCGGCCGGTGGTCAGGACATTGGCCGCATCGGCCTTAAAGCCAAGCCATTATCGCTTCTGCGGGGCGGCTTGAGATATAGCGGCGACGTCGTCGGGCCGGCGGCGACGGGGCGAGGGGACGTAAAACTTGGTTTTGGCCGCTCAATCTATATTCAAGACGTTATCGCTGACGTGCGTCTTCATGCGCTAGAAAGCCTTGATCCCAGATTACGCACCGCGCCGTCGAGTCTAAGCTTATCGATTCGAACCCTAGCGTTAAACGCGGATATGTCTTGCAAGGCGGCGGATGGAACTTTGACGACGGATCTTCTGACCGCGGTCGGCGCGCAGTGGAGTTGGTCCGGCCCCAAAATGGATGGCGAGATTTCTTGCAACAATGGTCTGCTTCAGGTGACTTTGAGGAGCCAGCCGGGACCAGATTTAGTTTCGGCGGATGGACAACTCGGCGCGAACGGAAGCTTCTCGGCTGCAGCGCGCGTGACGACAACTGATACAAGGCTGGTGTCTGCGCTAGAAACCCTTAGATTTCGATATCAAGATGGCGATTATGTTTATTCCATCGCAAATTCGGCGACAGCCGCGCCGCGGGAGGCGTTAAATTGATGATGCATCGCGTCCCCTGGATTATCGGAGCCGTATTGATTGTCTTGAGCGCGTGCGTATCGACATCGCCGTCTATAGAGACGCCCGATGGAGCGCCGCGCGAACAGAATTCTCCAACAGTTTATGAGTTTGGCGATGAAGCGCTGACGATTGACGAATTGCCGGCGCAGCAATTGTCTGACGGGGAATGTGGATTGTTCCTTTTCGCGTCTCAGCCATCCGCGCGATTTGTGTTTTTCGCCGAGGCTGGCGCAGGTATCGGGAAAATGCAGCTGAACGGCGACACTGTCTCATTCGCGCGGACAGAAGCGTCTGGCGACGTGTTCGACATGCATTTTTCCGAGCAGACTTACCAGTCGCCGACCGCCCAACTGGAATTGGCCTTGTCTTTGCGACCAGGCGAGGGCGATGCGAGTGGAACTCGATTAAATGGCGGGTCTTTGCGGCTGACGCGACCCAATGGTTGGACAATGGTGACCCAAGTTTCCGGCGCTACCACATGCGGCGCGGCGCTGAATGCGTTCTAATTTTTGAAACGCTCAAGCCTTGAAGGGGGTGATACTAAGATCACGTTCCGACGCCTTTTGCGGTCGGGGACGTTAGATTGGAAACGCTGTAATCACGCCTTTAACTCCTCCCGGTAGTTGGTGACATCCGAAACGCCAAGATGCCGGACAATATCCGCCACGTCTGATCTTGTTCAATCAACCATCCGCTTCGCGAAGCGTCCGGATGGTTTCCTCGCTCGTGCAATGTTTGCGAGCCATAGCTGCCCCCCGAACAGTCGATTTCTATAATCAAAACATGGCAGCAGTTCAGGTGGGCAAGGTCAGTTGGGGATACTGCGTGACCGAATTTTAGCTCGTAAATTCAGTTGTATAGGACTGAAAGATGACCCCAAATCGCTTCAGTTTTCGACGTCAGTACGTCTTCCTTCAAACTACCCGCACTCATTCTGAAGACCTGCCCAACAATAGCCATGCACAAAGCTTAATCTGGACCGCGTGAGACAGCTATGTATCGTCGTTTTTTAAAGAGTGGGGATTGGAATATGATCAGAAGGTTAGGATTTACGATTGGTCTGATGGTTGCGACCGGGATGTCTATCCAGGTCAGCGAGGCAGATACAGAGCTTCACGCCGGCCCTTATTTAAAAAAAGCAGACATCAATATCGGCGGATACATGTTCGATGCGCCGATCGGCGGTGAAGACGCCGCTCCCATTGTGCGTGTTACTCATGAAGATGGCGTCTATTCCTCGTATGATGTCGGACAGGGCCTGCGATTTTCGGTTGACTACAACGCCACTTGCGGAAGAGGCCACACGCTATCCGGGCTAAGTTTCGCGATGCGCGACCACGATGGAAACAGTCTGGACGTATTCGAAAGTACAGTTCCATCTCCCGACACCGATCTTTCGCGAAAAGCCTTTTTGATGACCGAGTACGCTCCGATCGACCCGGACAACTTAACCGCACACTCGCCGATCACGGCCTGTAATCAGGTGATCCAAACGCGCAAAGTCGAAGGCAAACCCGTATTGGCCCTTTTGAGGAAAGGGTTCTGGCGAGAACTCACTCCTGCCTACGAAACGAGAATGTCTTATCGATGTCAAAAAGATGGACTCGGGTTCAACGATATCACCTCTCACGGCGAATCGGCTGATCAGCCAGTCTTTGTGCATTGTGTTGGCGATCCAGATTATCAACGGAACGTCGCCCAAACCAGCACCAACACAAGTGCGAGTAGCGCGTCTCGGTCGGATATTGGCGACGCGTTAGATGAAAAAGCTAAAAAGCGTGAGGCGTTTATCGCCACGTTCAGAATGCGCACCGTTCTTGAGGAAGGCGCCAAGGTTCAACGCATTACAACTCCGCTACCTTTGACGGCGTTTAAGAGCCTAAAACAAAAGCTGCAACAAGAGGATGGGTTGCGACTTGTCGATTTCGAAATCGTCAAATCAGATAATGTTCCGTATTATATAGGCCTTTGGGAAGAAGGTGTCGGCGCCACCCCAATCAAAGCCCCCAAAAAAATTATTGAGTTCAATACCCTTCACAACAATCAGATCGATGAGGGATTTGTCATCATCGATTTTGAAGTCGTGCGTATTGAGGGCGAGTTGCACTATGCCAGCCTCTGGGCGAAAGACCGGGGCGTGCAAGACGTGCGCGGCGCGCCACGCCTACCTTTCGGTGATAGATCAGCGTTTATGGACCTTTATAATTCGCAAAAAGCCGATAATTGGTTTCCGGTTGATCTTGAGATTATAGAGCGCGATGGAAAAATTGCATACCGGGCCGTATGGCAGAAATTTCCAGATGGCGATGGGCCACAATTTATGTCGGCTGTGCCGCTCGAAGAGTTTCGGACGCTGCGCGATCAGTTGAACGCGGCCGGAAAAGTTGTGTCGGACTTAGAACGGATCGAAATCTCCGGAGAGACAATGGTTGCCGGGCTTTGGATTGACGGAGACGGCGCAACGGCGTTCACACGCCCCCGTAGCTATGATGATATGGCGAACTTCATGGAGGGGCCGCTCGGCAATCGCCACATTCGGGATTTGGAAGTATACATTACGGACTGAGTGTTTCTTGGTCGCCACTCATGTGGCGGTGTTTAGAATGAAATGAGCGTCCTAAACTCGGCCCCTCTAAGACGTTTGTTTCGACCGCTTTCAACGTGTTGATTCAATGGGTTGTCGCAACGCTTTAGTTTGATCGCAGACTAGAGTGTTGCAGATGGAGCGTCGCAAACGGATTAATTACAAAGCGGACCGAAGGCGCGAGATTTGGGGTCGTTCGACGCGCGGGGAGGTGGCCCAAGACATTAGCCAGGCGTTCGACCGGCTCCACACCTCGGCTTGTCGTATTCTTGCGGAGACGGGCGGTATCCGTCCAATAACACCGGAAAAGACATCTCCCATCCAAATCCAACAGGGAAATACGATGCAGAAACTGGTGGAGCTATAGGGGGCGGGTTAGCGCAGGCGTCCGCAAACGCGCTGCGGCTGCGCGTTCAGAGGACTTGAGCAACTTCGATTTTCGAACACTCTAGCTTTCTCAATAGGGCTAAGACCAATCGAGATAGGCCTTAGCTTAGGCTATCGGCGCAGGTGCGCGAGCCATTGAGAGGGTCGATGATGAACACGCAAAGTCTTCGAACAAACTTAAAAAAATACTGCTATCCAATCCGCCGAAACTGTGTCGATGCGAAGCGCCGGCAAACACGAACTGATATTTTTAAGTCTAGCCTCAAAGGGTCCAAGCCCCGTGTTTTATCGAGCGCGGCGTTCGGACTCATTTATGTATGCTCAGTTGCGCCGGCTGCCGCGCAAGAGCAAGAGCAATATGAATGCGATGAGGTTTGCCAAGCGACCCGCGAGTCTCAAGACCCAACAGCCGCTGTGAATGGTGTTTTCCTAAGCAATTCGATTGGTTTCGGGCCATCTAGCGATGATACGCTCTACAATTTTCAGGTGCAGCCAATTGCAACAATAGCTCAACAAGACTGGGGCAATGTCCTTCTTCGCGGAGTTATCCCAATCCTTGGCGTGCCTGTGCCAGATGGTACGTCGATGGGACAAGAGACAGAATGGGGGATTAGCGATACAATTCTCCAAGCCTTTGTAATTCCGTCCAATCAGAACGGGCCTTTAACATTTGCGGTTGGACCGCAGATTTCTCTAGACACGCACACAGATGACTCAGCGCAAGGGGCGGGGTGGGGCGGCGGTATTGTAACAGCTGTGTTCGGCGCTTCAGGACCGTTGACCTATGGCGCACTCGTTAATCACCTATGGGGCGAAGACGACTATAATACCTCAACAGTCCAACCTATCGTGTTTTATAATTTGAACAGTCCTGGCATCGGGGATTGGTTTTTTGGATACAACAACTCAATCACCTATGACTGGTCTGCAGACGAAAACGCCTGGGAGGTGCCTGTTGGATTGAGCGCCGGCAAGACGTTAATTCTAAAATCGCAAAAGGCCCTCTCATATCGACTAGGCGCTTACAGTTTGGTGGAGACCGCTACCGGGGGGAATGATTGGGAATTCACCTTCAGTGCAAGCCTGCTCTACTGATTGATGAACGTTATCGCCAACAAATTCGTCGCCGCTGCAAGTGACAAATGATGACTCGCCCAAGTCTGTCGTTTTTGTGTTTTCAATGCTCGAGTGCAATCGAGCCATGTTATGATTGCCCGACTATATCAGCGCGCGCGCCATCTCAAGATTTGCGGTTTTCGAAGAGACGCGTGGAGGCGCTCTTGGATCGAGGTGGTTAAATCGTCTGGGACGCGTCTTTGGTCGTCGTATTTGTTCCTCAAAATCCCGGGATATCAGTTGATTTTTTCATCAGCCCCGAGGCGCTGACCATTCCAAATGAGGTCACGTTTTGAAGTAAAATGAGGTCGTAAAATCGAGCTGACTTAAAAGATGAAAAGCGCCCGGTTAAAAAAAACCGAGCCTTTTCAACAAATCAGTACATTTATGTCCACATTAAAGTGGCGCGAGTGACGGGGCTCGAACCCGCGACCCCCGGCGTGACAGGCCGGTACTCTAACCATCTGAGCTACACCCGCTCCGCCGATCAATGATCGGAGCGCTGATGTAGTCTGGAGTGTGCAGCGTCGTCAAGCGGCAAATCGGAGGAAATTCCAGCTGCCCCTTCTTCGCTGCTGATTTGGTCCGTTCAGGCCATTGGTGCGGTCCGCCGTCGCGGCCGTCGTACCCTGGGTCTCGCGCCTCTCGGCGTTATGGAGATTCGCTTTAAACTTGCGAGGTGCGTATTCGCTGTGGCGGATATTCATCCACCTGCTTAAAAGCCGGGAACGGTCGCGCTGGCGAGTAGTTTCGCGTGAAAAAGGTGGCGCCGCAGCAGCGCTAATCGTCCGGCGCTGGATGGCGCCGACGGCGTCGATCGACATCAATCGGGCGCATAAGTTACGGCTGAGCGCTCATCTCGGCCAAAACGTCGTCAACCGGCCCGAACGCGGCCATTCTTCCGCGATCAAGCCAAATCGCCTTGTCGCAGTTATCCGTAATAAGGCGCACACTGTGAGACGCGAGCACTAATATCCCAGCGTTTTGAACCATCGTCGCCATACGTTGCTTGGCCTTTTCTTGAAAAGCTGCATCGCCTGCGCCGAGCCACTCGTCCATTAGCAAGATATCAGGCGAGAACGCGGTCGCGCAGGCAAATTTTAGCCGCATCGCCATACCGCTTGAATACGTTCTGACGGGCATGTTGAGGTATTGGCCAAGTTCGCTGAAGTCCGCGATTTCAGGTAGCTTTTCGGCGATTGCCTTATGTGATTGCCCCGCCATCAACCCAGCAAGTTCGATGTTGCGGTAGCCCGACGCCTCCGGCTTCATGCCAAGCCCGACATTGAATAACGATGCGACTTCGCCAGCTATGCCGACGCGCCCCGTCAGCGGTTCGTATATGCCCGCCATGACGCGCAACAAGGTCGATTTCCCGGACCCATTGCGGCCGATAAGGCCGACGCGGGCTCCTTCTTTTAGATGGAGCGAGATATCGGAGAGCGCCACGATACTCCGTCCGCGATCATCATCATCGGTTACGACAGAGCCCGCGCCCACAAGGGCGGCTGTGTCGCCCAGTTTCTTCCGTACGCCGCCCCCAAGCATCGGGTAGGTCAGCGTGACGTTCTCAAGCCTGATCTCAATCATTACTCTAGAGCCAAAAAACGATCTTACGACGACTATAAGCGAAGACTGCAAGCGCCAGCGCTGAGCCCACCACGGTGACCCCAAGCACAACCCACAAACTTGTCATCGGTACGGTGCCGTAAATGATCGGATCTCGGAACAGAAAGATATAGTGCGTTAAAGGGTTGAATATCAGTATGTCCATCAACCGGCCCATTTGTTCCGGCAACCAGAACACCGGTGTTAGGAAGAACATAACGCGCATAATTGTCTGTACGAGGTGAACAAAATCGCGATAACGCGCGCCAATTGCGCCGAAAAACATGTGAATCCAAATGGCGTTCAAAATGAACAAGCCAAAAATCGGAATCGCGAGCAAAGCCATAGGCGTAAGGTGAACGCCCGATAGCGCCAGAACCACAGCGACCACTGCAAAATTCACGGCGGTTAAAAATAGGTTCCGTATCACGCTCTGCAAGATGAACACGGTCTTCGGGGTGCGAGAGCCTTTTATCCAGTTGGCCGCGCCGATGAACACGGCGCAACCATCCACAATAGCGGAGCTGACATAAGTCCATGCGAAGAATCCCAGCGCCACGTATGGACCAAAAAATGAAACATCGCCGTTTGATAGGGGCAAGAAGATAGCTACCTTGACGCCGACGAAAAGCGCAAACGAAACAAAGACCCATCCGACGCCCAAAAAAGAGCGCATATAGCGCGAGCGGATGTCTTCAACAGCGAGGGCCATGGCGAA
>JBCCMB010000021.1:0-27861 GCA_039026555.1 Pseudomonadota bacterium | reverse complement strand
GATGATCGCGCGTGGGTCGAGCATTTGTCCGTGCTTCCCGCGGCGATGATCGATGAGGAAAGCGGCGCTTGGTCCGTATCGCCTGTGCGCGATTGGTCCTATGAACCGTCCGGGCCGTTGCGCAGGGATAGGACGGCGGCTCAGTTTTCGCCTATTGACGTTCAGCGCATCTGGTTTGTCGTCGAACCTCACCCCAGCCTTGAGCGCTATATGGCGCACACTTTGGTGTTGCTGGAGCTGCCCGGCGATCGCCTGATCGGTCTAACCATCGAGGCTCGGCGGGAGACGCATGAAGGGTATTCGGCCTTTGGCGGCTTATGGAATACCTATGAGCTCGCTTACATTTGGGCCAGCGCGAAGGATTTGCTGACGCGCCGTGCGGTCTATCTTGATCATGCGATCCACATCTACCCGATCGACATTACAGACACGCAGCGTGAGGATTTTGTTGAGCGCTTATTGGAAAAGACGAGGGCGCTTGGCGAGACGCCGCGTTTCTACAACACCTTATTTTCAAATTGCACCAACGAACTCGCCAAAACCGCGGGGCTCGATTGGAGCCCCGCCTTTGTGCTCACCGGTCTGTCGGCGCAGCAATTGTTCAAAGAGGGCGTGGTGCCCGGAGACAGCTTTGACGCGGTCGATGATCAATCTGACCTCACGGCGCCCATAATCGAACTGAACGATCAGACAAGCGCGACGTTTGATGTCGCATTGCTTTTGGAACTTCGCGACAGGTTTGCGGCGATCTTGGACAATTGAGTCCGACAGGCTTCAAGCTTCGCTTCAGCGTCGCCGCCCATCAATCCGTCGGCGGCCGCAATCGCTACCTCCGTGACGCCGATGAAGCTCAACACATGCTTTAGATGGGACTTTGCTAAATCAATGGCCGAATTAAAACGCGCGCCGCCGCTGGCCATGATTACCATGGCTTTCTTACCCTAAAGCACACCTGGCGCCCGTCCGGCGTGTAGCGGAAAGCGACGCCGGCGCGGTCGCAACCTATTTGGCCGGATTGCGGCGGAGCTTTAATGCGTAATCTCGACGGACGATTAGGACGCCTGATCTTCAGCGAAAGCTGAGATGTCAATACTTAGAGCCTGGCGCTGAAAGATCACGGTTTTTGAGTTTTTCCGGTGCGACAGGGTAAAGATCAAAAAGTGATCCTTGCTGGCGTGCTCCAACCAAGACGCTGAGAGCGTGGTCGGCGCCGAGCCGCTTTGGCATTCGAACAGATACCGCATTTGCAGTTCCTGATCGTGATGAACGCGTCGAAAGGCTTGTCGCGAAAGATCGCAATTTTCGGCGCCCGCCGCGACCGACCATCCCTTGGAGATGGCCTTGAGCAGGCCTTCTTCGTCGGCGGCGTCCGTCTTGTCGCCGGATAAGGAATGGGCGATCGAGCGCGCCGCGCCGAGGGGCGTCGTCTGCAGAATCTCAAGACGAGCGCCGTCTATGGCGATTTTGACGGTGCTGGCGTTTACCTCATGCGCTAAAGCGGTTTGCGAAGTCATAAATGCGCCGGCGACTAAGGCGAGCAGTGAGGATTTAAAAGATCTGCTCATAGCTAAAAATTTGTCCCGAAGCAGTTGAAGGAACCTGCGTCGACATCGCCGAAATAGTCTGGGCCGTGCACGAGCGGGAAGACGGGTGCTAGGTCCGCATCCACCGAGGTGTGGTAGTGATAGCCAAGCCCGTCATGGTCGTGGCCGTTGTGTTCGTCGAGATATTTGTCGCCCTGCGCCGTGCAACTCGCTTCATAGTAAAAATCTTCATAGTAAATGCCTGCGACGGCGTCGCCATTTCCATTATCGGCGAAGTTAATCGTGTCGCTGGTGCTTGGGCCGGCGGTTACAGTTTGCACGCCTTGCGAGATATCTTCTTCATCCACGAAGATGCAGGTGCGCTCGCCCGCGGCGGCGCAACCCGTGGCGCTGCCGGCCGAGTAGTCGCGCGCCGTCCAACAGGATTCCGTCAGTTCGCCCGCCGCGTGATAGGGGCCGTGAATAGGGTATCCATCGCCGGCATACCCATAGATGGGCGAATGCGTGTCGCCCTCATCGCCGACGGCCTGTCTTAGGCACGCATTGTAATTGTGATGATGATATTGCCCGTTTGCGCCGCCGGCGTGGCCGTAGCAAAGATCCATACCGCCAGTGCGGAACGCGATAGCGTACTGGTTCCAAACGCCTTCGTTCTGATAAGATGTGGCGTCCGACCAATTATAGATCGGCACGCCGTTCACCCAGAGGCCCACCGGCCCAAGACCCGTTTCGCACTCCGTTGCGGTCGGCGTCGGCGTGTTGGGAAAGGACAAGCTCAGACCGTTCTGCGATTCCGGACACGCCGCGCCGCCATCCGGCCACCAGCCATCGCCGCCGGTCGCGCCGCAATCTGCGCTGTAGCCAACATCTTCGCCCCATTCGACCGTGTCGCCGAGATTGAGAACGCCCACGCCGCCCGAAAACGCCGCCGCGCGCTTGTTTTCATAAACGTCGAGCGCTTCTTGAGTGATCGATACGGTGTAGTTGGGAATGCCGTTCGTTACGATGGTCGTCGCGCCGCCATTGGTGGTGACGGATTGGACATTCACCTCCACAAAGCCGCCGCCATCCATCATATAATCCGATGTTTCGCCGCTGACGTTTAGGATCCATCCGCTGGCGTCTGTCGTCGTTCCATCCGTTATGGTGATCGAAACGTCGTCTGTAGCCGCCGCGTTCGTTCCATCATCCGCGGTGAGACGCAGCACAACATCTTCCATGGCGCCGACGTCCGGGGCGGTGAAGCTGGGGTCTTCGGCGCTTGTTGAGCTGAGCTGGACGTTGGGTCCGGAGATCTGCGACCAGGTGAGGGTCGCATCGCCATCGGCGTCGGTCACCGTTGCGTTCAATTGGACTGTCGCGCCTTCCGCGACGTTTTGGTCCGCGCCTGCGTTCACGGTTGGGGCCGTGTTTGTCGGCGTGGTCGTATCATTGTCAGAGCCGCTGGAGCCTCCGCCTGAGCAACTCGCAGCCCCAAGGGCGACCAGTCCCAATCCTGTTTTAGTAAGACGCCCAAGACGCATTTCAATTGTCCCTCTTCACCGAACCACAAATCGTTAAACGCGCCGCGGACGTCATTCCGTCGAACGTTCTGCAATCTTTTTAGCGCGGGTCGGCGCTCGGCGGAATTTGCCGGGTCCGTTAACGGGGTCTTGACGCATTCGGGTGAATTTTTCGTATCTTTTGCGAGCGAGGCTCTCTTCATGGACGGCGTATCTCAGGCGAAAAGTCCGAACGTCTATGCGGCGATCAAGGCTGCGTCCCAAGAGACGGGTGTGGATTTCGACTATCTCTGGCGGACCGCCAAACGCGAATCGAGCCTGGACCCATCTGCGCGCGCGCAAACCTCGAGCGCGACGGGTTTGTTCCAATTCACCAACGACACTTGGTTGCGCATGGTCGATCGCTATGGCGACAAGCATGGCCTCGGCCAGGCGGCCGCGGATGTGTCCGTTGAACGCAATCGGGTGCGCGTGGCGGATGCGGACCGCCGGTCGGAAATTCTGGCGCTGCGGAAAGACCCGGAATTATCCGCGCGCATGGCGGCGGAATTGGCGAATGAAAACAGCCGTATTTTGGCGCGTAAGATCGATCGCGCGCCGACCGATCGCGAACTTTATCTGGCGCATTTTCTTGGGCCCGCAGACGCCGGCCAATTAATAAACGCCGCGCGCAATGGCGAGACGCGCTCGGGCGCGGATATGTTTCCGCGCGCGGCCAACGCCAATCGCAGCATATTTTACGAAGCTTCCGGCGAAGCGCGATCGGCACAAGCCATCTATGCGCGCCTCACCGGGGAAACCGTCGGCGAAGCCGAAGCGCCAGAACCCGACCCGTCGAGTTTGCAGATCGCATCGCTCAGTTTGGCGGGCGACGCCGGTCAAGCAGCGCCTGGATCTTCACCCTCAGGCACAAAGCTTGCGACCGGCGTATTGCTCGCGCTTTTAGATCTGCAATCCAAGCTCTCGGGCCCGGGCCGCTAGGCCTCGCCGCGCATGGATTTGATCTCGGCGGCCGAATAGCCAAGGCCCGACAATATCTCTTCGGTATGTTCGCCCGGTTTGGGAGAGGGGCCTTTGGGGCCGTCGTCCGCACCGTGAAAACGTGCCGGTGAAGCGGGCGCTTTAAAGGCGTCGCCATCTGCAGACGGGGTTTCGACAATGCCGCCGGCGGCGATGACTTGCGGATCTTCGACGACGTCCGCAAGGGTCTGCACCGGCGCCCACGCGATTTGCTCGGCGTCCAACCTTTCTGCAAATTCTTTCGCGGTGAATTGCTTGCACCCGGCGTCCAATCCCGCGATCAGATCCTGCGTATGCGCGCGACGGCTCTTCGGAGTGGCGAAGCGCTCATCGTCGATCATATGCGGCGCGCCGAAGGCCCGGCCGATCTTGGCCCAATCGCCATTGCCCTGGCGCGGCACGACGCACAGCCATACGCCATCCTTGGTCTGGAAGAAATTCATCAATGGATTGGTCGCTTCTTCGCGCGGTTTGGTGGACGCGACGCGGCCGAAGAAGAGCTGAATGGCCAGGTCTGAGCCCATCGTGTAGAGGCCGGTCCTCAACAAAGAGACGTCCACAAGCCGTCCCTTGCCGGTTTTTACGCGTTCCAGCAAAGCGGCGTTAATCGCTGCAACGGCCGCCAGGGACGTGGTGTGATCGCCTTGTGCAGTGCGCAGCGGAAAAGGGGGGAGATGTTTGGGAATGGTGAGCCGCGCCACGCCGGCCCGGGACCAAAAGGACGCAATATCGAAGCCCGGCCGATCGGCGTCCGGACCATCCAAACCGTATCCTGTCAGCGCGCAATAAACGAGTTTCGGATTTCGTTTGGACAGCGTTTCGTAGTTTAGCCCCGAGCGCTGAAGGCCTCCGGGGCGCACATTCGTCAGAAACACGTCGGCATCGTCAGCCAGCTTACGGATCGCTTCGCGGCCGGCCTCTTCGCTGGCGTCCAGCATCACGCTTTTCTTGCCGCGATTGTCGAAATCAAACACGGGATTGTCTGTGATATCAGTGCCGATGCTGGCGAAAAACTGACGGATCGGGTCGCCGCCGGGCGGCTCGATCTTGATGACGTCGGCGCCCCAATCAGCCAAGACGCCGCCTGCGCCTGGCGCCGCCATATAGGTTGCGTGCTCCACAACCTTCAAACCTTCCAGCATGTTCACTTTCCTCACGCGCGCACATTCGCCTGAGGCGATGCGCATTGACGGGCACAGCGTAAAACTCTCGTTAACGGAATGGGCGCAATTTTAAACGAAAGACTGCAAGACCTCACCTAAAGGCAATAGAAATGTCCGTCGCCACCATGCGCCAAACGCTCCAAGAAGACGATATTCGCAGACTGATCCGAGGCGACACGCCGGAAGACCGCGCGTCCGTTGCGCATAAGATTTGTCGACGCATCGACACGGCGCGCTTGTCGCCAGCAGACAAGGCGAACGCGGATCAGATTATCGGTATTCTTGCGGAAGACGCCGCCGCCCAAGTTCGCCGAGCCTTAGCGGTTACGCTGCGCAATTCGCCGAATCTTCCGCGAGACATCGCGGTTAAGTTGTCGCGCGACATCGACGCGATTGCGGCGCCGGTCTTAAAGAATTCGCCCGTTCTAACCGAAGACGATTTGATCGAACTCACGCTCGGCGCTTCTACCGCTAAACAAGTGGCGGTCGCGGAGCGGGAAGATCTACCCGAAGGGGTTGTTGAAGTCATCGCGGAGCATGGCGATCGTGAGGCGGTGGAGGCCGCGGCGCTCAATGAGGGCGCCTCCTTCTCGGACCTCGCTTATGAGCGTATGTTGAACCGGTATAAAGATGATGACGGCATTAAGGGCGCCGTTATCTCGCGTTCTGAAATTCCGATCCATATCGCCGAGAAGATGGTGTCTATGGTGACCGGGCATTTGTTCGACCGATTGGTGAACACCCATGAACTACCGCCGCAATTGGCGATCGAGATTGCGTCCAATGCACGCGAGCGGGCGACTTTAGACCTGGTTGAGCAGGCGGGCCGAACGTCAGATCCGACCCGATTTGCGCAGCAATTGAACCTCAACGGCCGGCTGACGCCATCTCTTGTGATGCGCGCGCTATGCCTAGGCCATATGACATTTGTGGAGCACGCGCTGAGCGAGCTGGCCGGCGTGCCGCATTCCAAAGCTTGGTTGATGATCCATGACGCCGGCGCGTTGGGGCTGAAGACAATGTTTGAGCGCGCAGGACTGCCGGCGGGCATGTTCACGGCATTTAAGCTCGCCGTAGAAGTTTATCACAATACAGATATGGATGGCGGTCCGCGCGATCGCGAGCGCTTCCGTCAGCGCATGACGGAACGCGTGCTCACGCAATTCCAAGCGATCCCGCGTTCGGATCTCGAATATCTTCTCGAAAAGCTCGACAATCTCGAAACGGATTTTGACGTTGATCGCGCGCCGTCGGCCCAAGTCGGCTAGCAGACCAAAGCCCTAGGCGTCCGTTCGGGGGGATACCGCGTATTCAACGCCGATCCCCGCTAAATTATCCGCGTCGCGCCAACCGGCGTTTTCCGCAAACAGAACCACGCCATCGCCGCAGGCCGCGTCCAGCCGCGTTTCAGGTACATCTAAGGGATCTAAACGCTGGGCGTCCAAGCGGACGGCTTCGACGAGCAATCTGGCCATCGCGCCAAATGGCGTGCGCCATCCGCTCCGCGCATCAATGCCGATACGAAAGCCGCGCTTGTGGAAGGCTTCTAGATAGTGAACGCCTAAGTCTTCTTCAGCTGCAAGCGCCGCATCGGAGAATTCCAGCCGGATCTCTTGGGGGCAGACATTCGCGCGGCGCGCGCCCGCCTCGGCGGCCATCGGCGCATCTGGGTCCGTTAATGCCGCGAGCGGCGCCAAGATCGCCAACGGGCGTTCAGTTAAGCCCATCATTGTGGCCTGGCGAGCGGCTTTCTCAATAAGATCGCCCAGCCAGCGCGCGGGGGAGGCGTCCGACGGCGCAGCGCCGAATCCGAACATGCATTGCTCTTCATAATTAACGTCGACCTGGACGTCCGCGCCAAAGCGTTCGCCATTACGAAGGTTGACGATCGGCGCAAAGCGCAGGCGCGGCGCGCGCGGCGTCGATTGCACATTGTCGTTCGCAATGACGGAAAACGGTTGCTCTAACGTCATGATGGGGTCCGGTCGTTATTGTGTCTTATGGTGAAGACCCTACCAGATCGACCTGAAGGCCGCGCGAAGGCTTGAGGGTTAATTTCAAAGAACATCGCACCCATTTGGAGACACTTTGTGAACGAAATCGCCCCGAAATCTGCTCCTAAGCCCGCATCCACTGTGCTCCTGGTGCGCGACGCTGCGGAATTGGAGGTATTGATGGTGGCGCGGCACGCGAAAATGGCGTTCGGGGCCGAAGCGTGGGTGTTTCCCGGCGGCAAAGTCGCCGAGCCCGATTTCGATCCGCGATGGAAAGAATTGGTCGATGGAGATTTCGACGATTTGGCGCGGGCGTTACGCGTCGCCGCCGTGCGAGAAGTTTATGAAGAAAGCGGCTTGTTGCTCGCGCGACAATCCGGTGGAACGACACTCGTAGATGCTGACGCCTGCGCGCCTTTGGCATCGCAACGGTTTGACGTCGAAGACAATCCGGAAGTATTTGCGACTTTGATTGCAAACCATGGCTTGCACCTCGCGTTGGACCGGCTGATCCCATTTGCGCATTGGATCACTCCGTCAATGGAGCCGCGTCGGTTCGACACTCATTTTTTCATCGCGCACGCTCCCGAAAGGCAAATCGCCGCGCACGATGGCCGAGAGGCGGTTGATCATGCATGGACAACGCCGAAAAGCGTGCTCGACAAACGTCTAGCGGGAAAGGCGAAGCTGATGTTTCCCACCCGTCTCAATCTTGAAAAGCTTGGCACAAGTATAAACGCTAATGCGGCGTTGACCGCGGCGCGCGAGGCGTCGGTCGTCACCGTGGAACCGCAATTGGTGCGGGATGAAGGCGAACCGCGACTGCGCATTCCCGCCGAGGCGGGCTATTCCGTCGTCGAAGAATCGATCTCAAAAATAATGGAGTAGAGCGCTTAAGCAGCGATCTTTTGCAAGTGTTCAGCGGCGCGTTCTTCGAGCTCCGCCAAAAGCATGCTTCCGACCGGGTGATCGAGCTCTTTGATTTGGCTCTTAACCGCCGCGCGCATGGCGTCGACATGCGCTTTCATGAGGCCTGGCGGGCAGGTTTTGCGATCCAACTCGTCGGACGTCAGATTGCAAAGCGAACTCGCGACACGGCTGACAAAGGGATATTCATACGTCGGCGCGAGGCCCTTAATGTCGTGGGCGCAACCATAAACGTGGCTAACGGCGTCTACTTTATCAGCCGCAGCTTCATAATTGCTCCACGCCGCTTCAATCTTGTCGATTTCGTCTTCCATCCAATCCTGAAACTGATTGGACAGGTCCGCTAAAGCGCGTTCGGCTTTTGCGATCGCATTACGGTCGATTGGAGACAAAGCCCCGCCGATCTTCGCCTTCAAAGCGTTTGGCGGCGTGAAAATCTCAATCGGCTTTTCCTTCGGCATGAACGCCATCCCTCATAACGCCGACGGCGCATTCAACCCCAACGCGCTCATCAATAGACCTCGCTTATAGCTTAGAAAGCTTAACAAACGGCTCATCCGATCGGTTAAGCTGTCGCGAACTATCAGTCTTAATAGGCGAATTGCTCGTGCAAGATGCGCTCATCCAGAGCCTGACCCTCGTCGAATAACATGAAGAGTGCGCGGTTTCTGTCTTCATAAACGTCGACCGACGCGATGTTGCGAACTTCTTGAGTGTCCGCGGACGCGGATACGCCGCGTCTTTCTGGGTCGAGGTTTTCGAACCGCACGTGGGCGTCGTGACGCAAAAGCGCGCCGCGCCAACGCCGGGGGCGAAAGGGCGATATCGGCGTCAGCGCCAACAAATTTGCGCCAATCGGCAGGATCGGTCCATGAGCCGATAAATTATACGCTGTAGATCCTGCGGGCGTAGCGAGCAAAACGCCGTCGCACGCCAATTCGTTAAGACGCTCGCGGCCATCGACGAGGATGCGTAATTTGGCCGTTTGCGCGGTTTGTCGGATGAGCGAGACTTCATTGATCGCCCAGCGGGTTTCTGTTTGGCCGTCCAGGTCGGTCGCCTGCATCATGAGCGGATGAATCACCGCGCGCACCGCGGCGTCGATCCGCTGCGGCAAATCATCGAGCGCGTATTCATTCATCAAGAAGCCGACCGTGCCGCGATGCATGCCGTAGACCGGTAATCCATCTTGAAACCGCGCGCGTAGCGTCTCCAGCATCCATCCATCGCCGCCTAGCGGCACCACGACTTCCGCGTCGCTCGGCGGGCACTGGCCGTATCGGCGCACCATGGCGTCGAGCGCGCTTTGCGCGCTTGGCCTCTCGCTAGCTGAAAAGTGGATTTTCATATGTAAACTCATCGTGTTGCGCCGCATCGCACCAGGGCAGTCGGCGCCGAAGCGAGGTCTAGGTCAACCCGCAATCGTTCAAATCCATCTGATCTGAGAATATCAACACGTCGCCCAACAGTTGAAACGCGCGCGGCCGGCGTCCTAATGTGACGCTGACGCAGCAAGGGGACTTGCCTTCATGGACGGAGAGTATTCGCCGGCAGTTGCGCCCAAGCCGGAAGATCTGCGGCGCGCCTATCGATCCGTTCGATCCGTTTCGCAAGCTTTGGCGTCGCCGCTGTCCGCGGAAGACTGCATGCTTCAATCCATGGAGGACGCCAGTCCCGTCAAATGGCATTTGGCGCACACCACATGGTTTTGGGAGGAATTTGTACTGGCTGTTTACGCGGCCGAGTATCGTCGCTTCCGAGGCGATTTCGCCTATCTGTTCAACTCCTATTATGAAGCCGTCGGCGCGCGTCATGAGCGCCCGAAGCGGGGCCTTTTAAGCCGCCCATCGCTCGACGAGGTCTTCGCCTACCGTATGTATGTCGATGATGAGATGGAGCGTTTTATCAGCGGCGTAGACGCGGCCACGCTCGCCGCTGTTGCGCCCTTCATTCAATTGGGGCTCGCGCATGAGCAGCAACATCAAGAATTGATCTCGACAGATCTAAAGCATGGGCTTTGGGCCAACGCCACCGCGCCTGCAGCTTATCCTTTGTGGGAGGCGGTCAGCGCTGAGGCCGCGGATCAAGATTGGATCGGCCATGATGGCGGGCTTTATGAAATCGGCCATGCGGGCGATGGGTTTGCATTCGACAATGAGGGTCCGCGCCATCAAACGCATTTGACGCCGTTTGAAATCGCCGCGCGTCCCGTCACCAATCGCGAAATGTTGGAGTTTATCTCCGATGGCGGCTATCAGACAGCCTCGCTTTGGCTGTCGGACGGCTGGAGCTTGGCGAACCAAGAAGAGTGGCGGGCGCCGCTTTATTGGCGAGACCCAGAAGATGGCGACGGCGCGCAATCTCGGTTCACGCTCGCTGGCGATCTTAGCGTCAATCCGGACGCGCCGGTTTCTCATCTGTCTTATTATGAGGCGGCGGCGGTCGCGGAATGGATGGGCGCGCGTTTGCCCAGTGAGGCGGAGTGGGAAATCGCCGCGCGCGTCGAAGACCCCGAAAACGGCGATTATCTCACGCCTGGCGAAGCCGCGGACCCGAAAACCGTGCAGGCCGGCTTTTTCGGCGGCGTTTGGGAATGGACGCGTTCCGCCTATGACGCTTATCCGGGTTTTCGTCCGTCCAAGGGCGCTGTTGGCGAGTACAATGGCAAATTTATGGTCGGCCAATACGTGTTGAAGGGCGGTTCATGCGCCACGCCGCGCGGCCATATGCGCGCCAGCTACCGCAATTTCTTTCCGCCGGCGGCGCGATGGCAGTTTTCCGGTTTGCGTTTGGCGCGTGACTTAGCGTAACGCGGCAATCATAATGACGCTCCGTCACGCTTAATGTACAAAATAATCACGGCGACGAAATTCGCCAAACAATTGGGAGAGAGCGCCATGCCCGATGATATGAAACTAGCCAGCGTGAAAGACCGCGTCAGCGCCGAGGAATGGGAGCAGCGCGTGGAGCTCGCGGCCCTTTACCGCATGACGGCGATCAATAAATGGGACGATCTGATCTTCACCCATATTTCCGCCCGCGTACCGGGACCGGAGCATCATTTCCTCATCAATCCTTACGGCTATTTGTTTGAGGAGATCACCGCCTCAAGCTTGGTGAAGGTCGATCTGGACGGCAATATCGTTATGGATACGGATTATTTCATCAATCCAGCCGGCTTCACTATTCACTCCGCCATTCACGCGGCGCGCGACGACGCGATGGTGGTGATTCATCTGCATACGGATGAGGGTGTGGCGGTGTCTGCTCAGAAAGAGGGCTTGCTGCCAATCACGCAGACGGCGATGGCGGTTCGCGAGGACGTGGCCTATCACGATTATGAAGGCATCGCGCTAGACCATGACGAGCGCGAGCGATTGGTTGCGGATATGGGCGACAAATCCAGCATGATCCTACGCAATCACGGCACGCTCACATGTGGATCTAATGCGGCGCAGGCCTATATTCGCATGTTCTTCTTGGAGCGCGCCTGCCGCATGCAGATCGCGGCGCAATCGGGCGGATCTGAATTGCTGATGGGCGATGACGCTATGCAGGCGAAAGTCGCAGACCAAGGCCGCTCCGGCTTGGACATTGTCGCAGAAAAGCTCGCATGGCCGGCGCTTCGCCGGAAACTGGACAGGGAGTGTCCCGACTACGCGAGCTAGAGTTTAACGGGAGACGAACGGGTTGGGGAAATTTGAGGCGAACCTCGTCAGCGCAAGCGTTGCGTTTGTCGTGACAGCTTCTGGTCCCGCCGCATTGGCGGGGCCGTGGGCGCAGGACCAAGGCGTTTGGCAAGACACAACTTCCGTATCCTACGAAACTGGAGATTTCGGCTTATCCTCACGCCAGGACTACTATTTGGAGGCCGGCCTGCACCCAAAGTGGACTGGCGTTTTCAAAATCGAAAGCCTGTTGCGAACGGAATCAGGCCAAGATGATCGCACCGCAGCGCAGTTGGGCATACGACGTCAGCTTTGGCGGAACGACATCGCGGCGATCTCCATCCAAGGCGCGGTTTTGTTCGGCGAGAGCTTTCTGGGGGATGCGTGCTCCGGAACGGGATTTGAGACCCGCACAGGCGCGGGACGAAATATCAACGCGTTTGGACAAA
Source organism: Pseudomonadota bacterium (assembly GCA_039026555.1). Taxonomy (GTDB): domain Bacteria; phylum Pseudomonadota; class Alphaproteobacteria; order Caulobacterales; family Hyphomonadaceae; genus JBCCMB01. The sequence goes on along the minus strand of JBCCMB010000021.1, from coordinate 15,594 downwards.
AGGGGTTTGCGGCGCTTGAAGGCGCTTATCGCGCATATGGCGGCGGGTGCTCGCGCGAAAAGCTGGACGCTGTTGTCGGTCTCGATTTGGCCCCGAAATGGCGCATATACGGCAAATTGTTCGGCGAAACCGGCGGCGGCGTGAATTCCGTCAAAGCTGAACTCCAAGTGACGCGCCGCTTTTGGGGACACGATTGGGGCCTGGGCTATCGCCAGGAATTCGCCGGCGAGTTTGAAGAGCGCGCCATCCTTGTGTCCATGCAACGAAGCTTCTAGCGCTTAGGGCGCCGCAGGCGTCTCCTCGACGGCGGTTTCCACCATAAGATAGGCGAGCAGATCGCGTCGTTGACCCTCGTTCGCAACACCTGCGAAATTCATAAGATTGCCGGGCAGGAATTCTCTTGGGTTAGCCAGCCATTGATCCAATTGCTCAGGGGTCCAGACGAAGTCGGCTTCAAGCAACACATCCGAGTAGTTGAAGCCTTCCGCGGTGCCGATCTGGCTGCCGAAGATGCCGGAGAGGTTGGGGCCGATACGGTGACCGCCGGATGCGTTCACCAGATGGCAAGCGCGACACTTTGCGAATTGACGACGACCTTTTTGATAATCGGCCTCATTGTAGGGCGCAGGCAGCGCGTCGATCTTGGCCTGGATCGCCAGCGCTTCGGCCGAGGGCTGCGCGGGTGCGGCCGGCTGTGTCGGCCCATCGCTGGTTGAGCTGTCCGACCCGCCGCAATTCGCCGCCACAAACGCGCAAACCGCGATCGTCGCCGCCTTAAACACCCGATGGACCATAACGCGTCTCTCCAATCATCCCCGTGACATCTTCCGTCGGTTGTGTATCAGGGCTCATAGGGTAGGCGAAGAGGGAAAAAGCGGTCACAGCGCCTCACGCCGGGGCAGTTTTTTCGCCAATCAAATGAGGGTGTGGACATGGATTTTCAAAGCTTGTCGATGTTGGCGGACGCCGTGCGGGGCGTCGATCTCAAAGCGCTGGCGGCCGAGCCGGGACGCGCGGACGGCTTTGTTTGGTCCGCGCCGCATCTGGAGGTCGATGTGGTCAAACAACCGCTCAACGCGCAAGCCATGGACGCGCTATTGGAGCTATCTAAAGCTCAGGGATTGGATGCGGCGAAGGACAGATTGTTCGCGGGCGATATCGTCAACGGCTCGGAAAACCGACCTGCTTTGCACTGGGCTTTGCGGGGCGGGGCCGAGCATTTGCCGCAAGCCGAAGTGTTTCGAACCCAAGCCGCAGCCGCAACCGCGTTTGCGGAGAAAGCCCGATCTGGCGGATTGGGGTTTGACCTGAAATCCATCCTACATATCGGCATTGGAGGTTCGGATTTGGGTCCTCGTTTGATTTGGGATGCGTTGCGGCCATTGGGGCCGGATCGCGGATCAAACGCCGTCAATTTGTCCTTCTGCGCCAACGTCGATCCTGAAGATTTCATGGAGGCGGCGGAGGATCTTGATCCGGCGACAACGCTCGTGATTGTGGTCTCCAAATCTTTTAAAACCCCAGAGACGCAGTCGAACGCGATCTTGGCGCGCGAATGGCTCGTCGCGCATTTGGGTGAAGGCGCCGCGGATGCGCATCTCGCCGCCGTCTCGTCTGCGCCCGATCTGGCGAAAGCTTGGGGTGCGGCGCAGGACCGGATCTTCCCGATGGATGAGGCGGTCGGCGGTCGCTATTCGGTGTGGTCGTCGGTTGGTCTGTCCTTAGAGATTGCGTTAGGCGGAGATGTTTGGCGGCGCTTCTTGTCGGGCGCCTCCGAGATGGACGCGCACTTCAAAGACGCGCCGCTTGCGGAGAATGTCCCAGCACGACTGGCGATGATGGATGTCTGGCTGCACACATTCTTGGACGTTCCAAGCCGCGTGGTTCTGTCTTACGCGCATCGCCTTCGAAAGCTTGCCGACTTCCTTCAGCAATTGGAGATGGAATCGAACGGCAAATCCATTCCCGCCGGAGACGCCGAAATCGCGGTTGAGACGGCGCCTGTGACTTGGGGATCAGTGGGCACGATTGGTCAGCATTCCTTCCACCAATTGCTGCACCAGGGAACGCGGCGGTTCGCGCCGGAGTTTGTGTTCGCCCTGAACGCCGGTGGCGCGGATAAGGATCGCGGCCGCGCGCTCCTAGCAAACGCGCTGGCGCAGGCCGAGGCGATGTTGATGGGACGTTCGTCGGATGAGGCGCGGGCGCAATTACAAGCCAAAGGCGTCGGCGCCGATACGGTAGAGGCGCGTGCGCCGCATATGCATATGCCGGGGGGACGCGGGGCGACCATGATCGCGCTTAACGATCTCAGCCCGGAAAGCGTCGGTGCGCTCATCGCTCTTTACGAACACCGCACCTTCGCCGGCGGCGTTTTGTGGGGCGTCAATCCATTCGACCAATGGGGCGTGGAGCGCGGAAAAGTGCTGGCCGAGGAAATAGATCAGGCGCTGAGCGGCGCAGACGCCGGCGCGCGCGATCCCTCAACCGTGCGCCTGATCGACAAGGTCCGGGCGGCGCGCGGCTAGGACCTGGCTTAGCTGCGCTCCTCGGAGAAATATTCTCTCAGAAGGGCGAATGCTATCCCTAGGATGAGGCCGAAAATCACGCCTAGCGCCAAGGTCATTATCGGGGATCCAGACGGCGCGGCGGGCGGCGCGGCGCGATTGACCAAGCGAACATTAGTCAACGACCCGTCGGCGGTTTCGCGAAGACGCGCTTGTTCCATCAGTCTGCGCACGTCGAGATATTCGGCCTCGGCCGCTTGGAGCTCCACCTCGATCCGGCCGGATTGGCGCAAAGCGCGATCGATGCGGCCAAGTTCGTTGTCGATTTGCGACAAGCGGTTGCGGACGTCCTGAATGTCGCCGTCAATCCGGCGGATTTCGGGGTGGCCGTCCTGGTAAAATTCCGATTGGGCGCGGCGCGTTTGGCGCAGATTGAGCAAGCGATCGTTCAAGGCCGTGCGCTCCGTCACCAACCCGACTTTACGGTCGGCTGCGGCGCTGGCGCCCGATTGGGAAAGCAAATCGTCCTGCTCCGCCCGTAATTCCACAATCTTAGCTTCGGCTGCATCCGCGCGGTCCGCATAGATCTGGCTTTCGCCGCTGGGCTTAAAGATGCCGAGGCGTTCTTTGAAGTAAGCGTCGAGAATGGCGTTGGAGACGCTCGCCGCGAAAACGGGGTCTTCCGCCACGTAGGAAAAAGACAAGATGTTCGAATCCGGAACGGGCCGAATGACGATGTCTTCCGAAAACTCCTGGAGCCAATGATCATCGCCCGCCAGCATAGGCTTTAGGCCCCAGCGCGCCATGCGGCCGTGTTCGGGTTCGGGCAGATCCAAAGCGGCAACCGCGGCTTGCATCACAGGACGGGAGCGCGCAATCAACGCTTCGGTGTTGATCACGTCGGCCAATTGCGCGTCCGGTAGCAAGTCGGACCGAAGGTTCGGCGACCGGTTGCGCTCGACCAGCACCAGCGCTTCGGACGTATAGACCAGCGGGCTGGTGGCGATGATGGCGCTGACGCCGACGACGACGATGGTGGCGACGATCAGGATTTCGGAGATGCGCCGCTTGATGAAGCTCAGCAAATCGTCAGCTGTCACACGCGCGGCGTCATAGGCGTCGTAATCCGACTGCGCGGCGACGTTAGGCGATTGGGGGGGGGAGGTCATTCGCCGCTTTCCTATTGCTGAATTTCAAAGCCGATGCCGAAATCTACTGGCAGCACGCCGCGAATGTATTGCGATACGGCGGTGTTGATTTTCGAGATCCGCGTGGGCGGCACCACAAGCACATCGCCCGCCGCCAGTTCGATCGGCGCCTCGCCAGGCTTGGCGTCAAGCAACGCGCCTAAATCATAGCCTTGCGCCATGGAGCCGTCTTCGCCGCGACGCACGACGAACACCCGGCTGCGCGCAGCAGTTCTAAGAACGCCGCCAGCGGCCGCAACCGCGCTCAAAGCATCGCGTCCGTCACGTAGATCGATCGCGCCGGGATTGTTCACCTCGCCGACGACGTAGATGCGGTCGTTGGCGCGATTGGCGAAATTCACCGCGACCATAACGCCCGGGCCATAGGCTGACGCAATTGCGCGCTCCACCGCATCGCGCCAAACCGGCAGCGGTTGGAAGGCGTTGAAGCGCGGCAAAGCGGGCAAGGAGACGACGCCGGAGGGCGGCACCAGAATGTCGATGGACGACCCGTTCTGGTTTGAGCCGATCGCTGTGAATAGATCGCCGGATGGATCCGCGAGCTCTTGCACGAGGACGGATACTTCCGGATCGCGAAGTTGCAGCGCCTTGTATTCCATCACCAGACGGTGCTGCAGCTCGTCCAGCGTTAGTCCGCCGGCTTGGACAACGCCGATACGCGGCAAGGAGAGGCCGCCATCCGGAAGCACACGAACGGGTGCGGCGCTTAACTCCGCTTGGTTGCGAACCTGGATGTTCAACCCGTCTCCAGCACGTAGGCGATAAGCCGCAGTCGCGGGGGCGGGCGCCCGAAAAAAGCTGACGCGAACCGTATCGCCGGCTTGGGGCGATTGGCCCGTAATGGCCGAAAGACTTGAGGTGTCAAAGCGATCGCCGACGTTTGGCGCCGATGCTGGCGCGGGAGGCGAAGTGACCTGTTGGTCCGGCGTATACGGTACGGTGCCTGAAGGAGGTTCGGGATACTCCCCGAATTCGGGCGTCATCCGCCGCGCCGCGGTCTGTGGCTGGACCATCGTCGTCGCCGTAAACTCAGGTGTTTGCAGGGCTGTCGTCGGCGATGTCTGAACGCCTTCGGATTTGCCCGCCCAGCTGAGCTGGCGCTTCCCAGATCCCGCATCCGCGTCCGCCGCAAAAGCGAATGCAAACGCGCAAGCGAAAATGAGCGGCGGAACAAGACGGTCGCGAAGTGTCTCGGAAATGGTCATGCGCGCTACAAATCCCTGTCAGCGGTATAATTTCCCCCAACAGTGCGCAAGTTCGGCGCCATTTCCCCATTTGCACGAAATCGAAATGAAATTCTGCGAGAGTGTCGTAACGTTTTCGCCGGCTGCGGATCCGGCACGAGGATTGCTCGCCTAGCGCGATCAAAAAATGTCGACGCCAGGAGGCGGTGATGAAACTAACGGAAGCCGCGCGGCGGTCCGGATTGGGCGCGCTGGGGTTGCTCGGTGGCGCTGCGATATTGCGCCGGCGCGAGCGGTTTGAGGATCGCGCAGTCGTTCTCGCATATCACAGCGTCGCATCATCGCCCGATTACGTATCCGAAGGCATCACCGCATCGCCGGATCATTTCGACGCGCAATTGGCCTATCTCAAAGCGCATTACAACGTCGTGGCGCTGGATGAACTTGTCGCTCGCATCTCTTCTGGATCTTTAGGTGAGGATCGCTGTGTCGCGATCACGTTTGACGACGGCTATGCGGATAATTGCAAGATCGCGCTGCCGATATTGGAGCGCCATGGCCTGCGCGCCGCATTCTTCGTCACCAGCGATCCGGTTGTAAAAGGCGCGCCATTTTGGGTGGCGCGCATGCATCGTGCGGTGAACACGGCGACAGATTTTGCGCCGCTTAGCGAACTCTTGGGCCAGAAAAAAACGCTGAAGACGAGCGCGGCCGCCTTCAACGCGGTTTGCGCCAAAGTGAATTGGATGGGTTTAGAAGACCGCAAAGCCTTGATCCAAGCCGCCGAAGACGCGCTGCAGGCAGGTGGCGCGACGATCAATCCTGCGCCGGACGCGTTTATGTCCGATCCTGATATGATCCGCCAGCTGAAGGACGCGGGCATGATTGTCGGCGCGCATTCCGCAACGCATCCCATTTTGGCGAGCCTTGATCAGCAGGATTTGACGGAGGAGCTCAGGAGGTCGAAATCCGATTTGGAGGCTTTGTTGGGAAGTTCAGTCTTGCACATGGCCTATCCCAACGGCCGCGCCATTCCCTCCAACATCGACGCGCGCGTCGTAGAAGCGGCGCGAGACGCCGGCTATCTGAGCGCTTGCACATCCATTCGCGGGGCGTTTCGCCAGGGCGACGACCCGCTGGCCATTCCGCGCATTGCAGTCAATGCCCGCCTCGGCGCGCACGGCTTTAAATGGAAGCTGGAACAAGGTTTCCGCACGCGTGCGGAAGCGGTGCCGCTGCATTGGAGGGATGCGGCGTGAAAGTGCTCACCGTCACCAATATGTATCCCACGGCCGAACGGCCAGGTTGGGGCGCGTTCGTCGGATCTCAAGTCGCGTCGCTTCGGGCGGCCGGGATCGAAACCGACGTGTTGATCGTCGATGGGTGGCGCGGCAAGTTGGAATATGCGCGCGCGGTTTTTAAACTCCGCAAGGCCGTTGCGGACGGGGAATATGATCTTGTCCACGCCCATTATGGTCTGACAGGTCTGGTTGCGCGGGCGCAGACACAGCTTCCGCTGGTCGTCTCGTTCTGCGGCGACGATCTTTACGGTAAGTCCGATTCGAATGGCGACGCCAAGCTGTCAAGCCTGCCATTGGCGCACCTACATCGTCGATTGGCGCGGGTTGTGGACGGCGTGATCGTCAAATCCGAAGCTATGCGGCGGCTGCTTCCGGCGCGCGCCGCCGAGGCCGCTCAGGTCATTCCCAACGGTGTGGATTTTGATCGGTTTCACCCAGGCGACCGCACTGCGGCCCGTGCGAATTTCGATTTGTCGCCCGACGCTAAATATGTCCTCTTCCCTTATGACCCATCGCGGCCGCGCAAGAATGTCTCGTTGGTCGACGCCGCCATCGCCCAGGTTTATCAGCGCACCGGTCAAGAAGTTCGGCGCCTAACTTTGTTCGACAAGCCCGCTGATGAGATTGCTCAAGCCATGCGCGCGGCGGATGTTTTAGCGCTCGCCTCATTTTGGGAAGGCTCGCCCAATGTCGTGAAGGAAGCGATGGCGTCTTGCTTGCCAGTGGTCACCGCCGATGTCGGTGACGTTGTGGATACGCTTGGCGACACGCCGGGTTGTTCGGTGGTCCTGCGTACGCCGACAGATTTCGCTGACGCGATTATTGCCGCTCTCGAACATGGCGTCCCAACGGATGGCCGCGCGCGGATCGCACATTTACGCGCCGATCAGATCGCCGCACGCGTAATCTCCGTTTACGGAGCGGCTTTAGGAGGCGCGACGCAGCCCGTCGCGGGCGCCGCCTAGCATGGCCGCTGATCAAACGCCTCAATCCAGCGGCGCCGCCCGCGAAGTGTTGCGCCATGGGCCGATCTATTTTGTCGGCACATTGCTGAACCGCGCCGCGGGTTTGTTGCTGTTACCACTCTATCTCAACGTGCTGACCACAGCCGAGTTCGGGGTCTATGCGGTCATTATCTCTATCATCGATCTGTTGGGCGTCGCCATGGGCGGCGCGTTGGGAACGACAAGCTGCAAGTTGATGGTGGAGAAGGATGACGTCGCCTATCAGGGCCGCGTTTTCGGCTCGACGCTGTTGGCGTTTTCGCCATTTGCGCTTGTAACGCTCATTGCGGCGATACCCGTCGGCGCTTTGCTGGCGGGGCTGTTCGCCGCGGGTGTGACGACGCCCTTGGTGTTTCAGCTCGTTTTCGTCGCCGTCGTTCTGACGACTTTTTTCGACATTCTGCTCGACATTATTCGCGTTTGGCGTCGGTCGGACGTTTATGTCGCGCTATCCGGCTTGAAGGCGGCCCTCTTTATCGGCCTGAATCTCCTGGCCTTGTTCGTTTTCGATTTGGGCGTGCTAGGCATAATTCTGTCCACCATGATCAGCGCGGCGGTGCTAACCATTGCGGCTTTGGTTTTCATCACCAAGCGCGCCCCGCTCTCGGCTGAATGGTCGATCGTGAAGCGTCTATACAGCTTGGCGGCGGGGCTCATTCCAGGCGTCCTGTTGGATGCGCATTTGGGATCGTTCGATAAATTCCTGATTGGCGGCGTCATCGGTCCGGTGGCGGCGGGATTTTTCGGCGCGGCGGCCCGCATTGCGCATTTGTTGCGCGTGGCCGTGCACGTGCCGTTTTCGCAGATCTGGACGATGATCCAATTGACCGAAGAAGCGCGCGCAGACGACACCCGTGCGGAATCTGCAGAAGTCTTCTTGTTATTCTTCACGGTCTTCACGGCGATCGCCTGCGGGTTATCTATTTTAGGTCCTGAAGTTCTGGCGGTGATCGCATCGGACGACAAAGCGGCGGCTGCGCAATTCGTGCCCTTCGCGGCGGCGGCGTTGGTCGCCCACATTATGAAGTGGCAGTTTGAGCTGTCCCTGGTCGGGCGGGCGCGGACGGGCGCCATCACCCAGGTCAGCTTGATCATCGCTTTGCTCGCCACGCCGGCTTACATCTGGGCGGTTTACGCGCACGGGGCCATGGGCGTCGCCGCCGTCGTCGCCGCGACGGGATTTGTCCGCGCCGCCATGACCGGCTGGGTGGCCCGACGGATCTCCGCCCAAGCGCGCGCCTCGTTATTGGTCCTGCAATTGCTTGTCTTAGGCGTTGGCGGATTGGCCGTTGCAGCGAGCTGGATGATTTTCTCCATGGGTGACGCGTTCGAACACCTTGTAGGTAAAGCGATTTTGCTGGCGGCGATGCTCGGCGCGATGTCCGCGATTTTGTTTCAGAATGGACGCCGTCGCGCCGCCGTTGCGGGCTTGATCGCGCAAGGTCGCGGCGCGCTTCTTCGCAGGAAGGGACGCGCCGCCTGATGACCGCCGATGTCGCCTCGCACAAGAATTGGGTCGATGAAGGTCTGAAGCTGCTCATTTTATGGGGCGGGTTTCTTGCGATTCTGGGATTGGGAATCCTCACCGTCGGCGGCGACAATTATATGATCGCCGGACTACTATTAGCGTTGTTGCTCGCGCTAATCTGCGTGCTCACCAGTGTTCGTATGCTTGCGTTCATTTGGGTGTTTGGCGTCCCAACTTTCTTTGTGTTCGCCAATAACATCATGGTGTCGATTCCTTTCGCCACGGCGGGACGGATCGTGTTCTTCGCCATGTTGTTGGGCGTCGTCGGCGCTATGCTGATGCGGCGCGGATCGAAAGCGCCGTTCTCGCCGGTTGAGGGTTGGGCGCTTGTCTTTTTGGGGCTCGGCGCCGCGTCGATCACGCTGAATTCCGGATCTCGGCCCGCAGACAAGATCGGTCCGGACACAGCGCTGTTAATCCAGGGCTATTTGATCCCGTTTTTAGGTTTTTACGTCATGCGCCGCTTTTCCTGGACGTCTGGTTTGGCGAAGGGGTTGTGCATCACGCTGATGGCTGCAGGCGCAGTGCTGGGCATAGTCGGCGGCGTGCAGGTCTTCGCAGGTGTCAACATCCTAGAGGCCAGCTGGGGCGAGGTGTTGTCCGCCCATGAAGGGCGCGCTTATGGCCCGTTCTCCAATGCGACGGAGTTAGGCGCGGTGTGCCTGTTTTCGATGTTGGTGGGGCTATTGATGCTGCGCCGCGTCTCCGGCGGTTTGTCGCGAGTGGCTCTGTTTGGCTTAATTGGCCTGTCCTTTGTCGGCGTCGTGACCTGCCAGACACGCGCGGTTTGGTTGGCGGGGATCGTTGCGTTGGGCTTTTTATTCCTCGGCGATCCAAAGTCGCGCAGAACGCTGATTTCATTGGGCGCGCTCGGTGCGGCTGCGATCGCGCTTTATCTTCCGGTTTTGTTGTCGTCTGACGTGTTCCGCGAACGGATTATGGAGGTGAGCCCCATTCTCAACCGGCTCGCTTCGACGGCGACGGCGATGTCGGTGATTGGAGATAATCCGCTCTTCGGCGTTGGCTGGGGCCGCGACACCTTCCAAGAGGCTAAGCAGGGGCATTACGCCGATTGGGGCGACATCTCCGGCGCTTGGGCGGTTGACGTGGGTCCGCCGCACAATGAATGGCTGCACGTTGCGGCGATGCTGGGTATTCCCGGATTGATCGTCTTGCTGGTGGTTTGGGCGTTACTGTGGCGGCGCCTGGCTCGAGTCACGCGAGATAAAACGCAGCCCGTTTTCAATCGCGAGTTCGCCACCTATGCGCAGGCTCTAATCGTGGCCACACTGGCCATGTCCCTATTCGTGGATTTGGGTTTCTTTCTTTATTTCGTCGCCGCCGCTTGGATGTTCGCCGGGTTGGCCGTCGCTCTTTCGGAACAGACAAGCGCCGTAGGTCGGGAAGGCCACGCAGCATGAGACGCGCGCCTGTCATCTTCGTGATCGCGGCGTTAGTCGCGGTCGGCGTGTTGTTCGGACCCTATATTTGGTTTGTCGGAAAGGGTGTCGTTTACAACGCCTACAATATGGCGACCGCCGACGCGCCGAACGCTGTGATTGAGTGCGGCGGCGATGAACCAGATTTGGCGGGCTTTCGGATTGAAGCGCCGACGGATCAACCCCGCATCACACCCTTGAGCGAGGACTGCGGCTGGCGCTTCACCCTTCATCAAGGTCAGCCGCGCGTCAAAGCGGGGTTCCGTACCGAGATGCGCACGCATGCGGCGATCTATGATCACGCGACGCGCTATTGCTTTTCCGTCAACTTGCCGGAGCCATGGCCGGACAATTCGCCGATCGTCACGCTGGCGCAATGGCACGCGGTGCCGGATCGCGTATTGGGTGAGAAAGGCCGCTCCCCGCCGCTGCGCCTACAGATATCTAATGGCGTAATGGAAACCGCGATCATGGCGGATCCCGCACGTGTGACCGGCGCGCCTTTCGATGGCGGCGATCCGCCTGTCTATGAAGTAATCGCACAGACGCCCGCGATCTGGAACGCTTGGTCTCGCTGGTGCTTTGACGCCGAGTGGCGGGCGAAGGGCGAAGGCCGCGTTGATGTGCATTTGGACGGCGTCACGCTGGCCCAACATGAGGGCGCGCTCGGCTATCATGATTTTTCCGCGCCCTTTTTCAAATTCGGCGTTTACGTCCCAGGCGCCGACGAAACGCCTGGAGGGATTTGGCGGGCAGAGTTTAAAGATGTGGAACTCCTGGATATCGCCTTTGAACCTCTTTTGGAGGCGCAATGATGCGTCGCGCTTTTGGTCTTACCCTTGCGGCCGCTTTGGCGGCTGGCTGCGCGGAAGCGCCGGCGGAAGGCCCGGTTGCATCGATTGACGCCGGTGGGTTTGAATTCTTTGACGCGTTTGAACGATCGGCGTCCGAACTTGCGCGCCGCGATGGCGGGCCGTGGGGCTATGTCAAACTAACCCATAATGACAATCGCGTGGAAATTGTCGATGCCGTGCGCGACGGCGCGCCGACCCGCGCATATCGCTCTTACGCGGTCAATGATACGGATCCTGTTTCCAAAGCGACGATCACGATTGACGGATTGAATGCGCAGCCCGGCGAAATTGTGGAGGTCGCATTCTGCATGAATGCGGCGCCCGGCGTTGCGCTGAATGATGTCTTCATCACAGATCTGGAATGCAACACCTGCTGGTCGCCGCTGAATGTGAAGCGCGACCAAAGCCCTGGCGTGCGCGTTCAGTTGAAAGAGCAGGCGGGTTATCCCGCCATCGAGCGCGCCAAAATCATGCATGGGCGCGATAGCTTCCGGGCTTTGCACTCGGACGCCAACGCCATGCCGCGTCGATGGACGCCGATCGTGTGGCGCGTGGGCCTTGGATACAATGATGAGGGCTGGTCCGAGCTGTTCGTCGACGGTGCTTTATCGTCGGCGGGTCGCGGCGGCACTTTGCCGGACGCAGCCTTATTTGAGGCCGACGGCGTTCGCTTAGATCGCAGCCGATATGATTATGTTGAGCTTGGCGTCACCGCCAATGCGAGCGATGCGCCCTTGTCGCTTTTGTTCGATAATGTCCGCGTGCGAACGGGAGACAAAGTCGTCGGGGTGCTGGATAATCCCTGCGAGTGGGACGCGTCATGACTGCGAAAGATCCAATCAAAGTCCTGCATGTGATCTATGGCCTCTCTACGGGCGGGGCGGAGATCTATATACGCGAAACCAGCCGTGCAGCGCTCGCTGAAGGGTATTTCAAACCCAGCGTTTTGGGTTGGCGCAAGGGCGGCGATCTCGAATCGGATTTCGCGGCGATCGGCGCGCCGGCGTCCAGTTTGAACTTTGAAGTTGGCGGATTGACCGCGCCGCTCAAATTCCGAGCGCTGGTTCGTCGCATCGCGGATGAAATTGTCGCGACCGGCGCAGACGTCGTGCACGGCCATCTCACCGACGGCGCGCTGTTGGCGGTGTTGGCCGGGCGCTTGGCCGACACGCCGGTCGCAGTGACCGCGCACTCCAACCACGTCATTCCGATGTCACTAAAGACCGGCGGTTTCAAACATACCTTGTGGCGTGTGCTGACCGGTTGGGCTTACAAGCGCGCCGACGCGTTGTTGGCGATTTCGCCGCAAGTGCAAGCGTCGATCATGTCGACGCTCGGCGCGCCGAAAGAGAAGATCTCGATCACGCCGATCGGCGTTGCGCCGGCCATCCCATCTCGCCCACGCGCTGAAGTTCGAGACGAACTTGGCGTAGACGCCGATGCGGACATGCTCGTCTTTGTCGGGCGTCTCGCCCAGAATAAGAACCAAGCGGGTCTGGTCCGCGCAATGCCGGATTTGCTGCGTCAGCGGCCAAAGGCGTTGTTGGTGCTCGTCGGCGACGGTCCGGATGCTGAGCGGCTCAAGGAATTGTCGCACGAGCTAGGCGTGGGCGACCGGGTGGTGCTCGCCGGCGCGCGGTCGGACATCGCCGACCTACTCGGCGCTAGCGATGTGTTTGTCACCGCTTCGCGGTCCGAGGGCGTGTCGCTGGCCGTTCTGGAGGCGTTTTCTTGCGGATTGCCAGTCGTCTCGACGGATGTCGACGGCAATCGCGAGTTGCTGAGTGAGAGATGCGGCCTCCTAACGCCGGAGGATGCGCCCCAGAAAATGGCGCAGACGCTGGCGGATTTACTCGGCGATGACGCGACGCGCGCGCTAATCGGGCAAAAGGCGCAGGCCCGCTGGCGCGATCATTATCGGCTTGAAGCGGCGACATTGCGATTGGCGGAAGTCTACGCCCGGTTGGCCGGCGTGGACGCGCCGCGCTCGGAGCAAACGCTGGCGGCTGTCCCTGCGGCTTGAACGGCGCCTTTCATGTCGCTTTTGTAAGGCGGCGTTTTTGTGGTTGGGATGCGCTGCATTCAGCCTTACATTCGCCCTCATCGTTTGAGAGACAGGGCCCATGGATATGTATGCAGGCGGCGGCGCCCCTGGCGAGGCGCGCTTAAAATACCTGGACGCCGACTTTGAAGTTGAAAAGCCTGGCCGTTTCGTGACGTGCGCGGTCACGGGCAAGCACATTGCGCTGGAGGATCTGCGCTATTGGAATGTCGACAAGCAGGAAGCCTATGTCGACGCCGAAACCGCGATGAAGCGTTGGAAAGCGCTGAACGGTCGCTAATGCGAACGGCGCTTGCGGCGTCGTGTGTCGCGATCGTCGTATTTGTCGGCGCGGCCGTCGCGCAGACATCGTCAAACGATGCGATCGCGGAATTGATTGCAGCGACCGAAATTTCCGAAATTTCTAAGGCGTCCGCGCCGGCTACCCTGTCTTGTCCGGATGAAGCGCCGGCAGGCGGATTGATCATCTGCACCGGCCCGCCGAACACCGATATCTATGACGCTTCCAGTGGAGGGGGATTAAAGGCGCGCACCGATACGGCGGGTTTGGCGCTGATCGGCGCGCCAAGGCTCGCTTCGACGTCTATCACGCTGAGCTTCTCTGGCGCGGCAAGCGGCGACACGGCGATTGCATTAACGCCGCGAGATGATCCCTATCGCGAGATCACAGGACTTGATTGCGATAAGGTCGACGCCAGAACGCCCACGCAGAAAGATCATGCCGGCCGCTCTTGGGTCAAAAAGCAAAAGGCGTTCAAGACGTTTTATGCGCCGCTGACGGATGAGGTGAAGTTTATCTCGCCCGCAAAAGGCCCGTTCTCCAGCCCTTTTGGTCCCACCCGCAAATATATTGGCATCTCGAAAGTGACCGGAAAACCGTGCGAATCGATGAGCGTGCATCGCGGATTGGATGTCGCTGTTCCCGTTGGAACGGAGCTTGTCGCGCCGATGGCGGGCGTCGTGACATTGGCGGACTTGGATCTCTATTATGAAGGCGGCGCGATCTTTTTAGATCATGGGCGCGGCCTAAAATCCGTCTTCATACATTTGAGCGAGATCGATGTGGCGCCTGGCCAGCACGTCGCGCAAGGCGAACGTATCGGCGCGACCGGCAATACCGGCCGAACCACAGGGCCGCATCTGCATTGGGCGGTGAAATGGCGCAATGAAACGAGCGAGGATCGGTCGGGCGATTTTTACATCGATCCCAAGCTTTTGCTTGAGATGTCCGAGAAATAAGGTTTCGCCCACAAGTCCTTGGGCCAACGATTGTGCATCCAGAACCATTCCGCCGGCGCCTCGCGAATGCGCGCTTCCATGAATTGGTTGATTTGCAGCAAGCTGTCGTAGAGCGCTTCGTCTGTCGGCTTTGACGCGTCCGGCCAAATGGGGTCGTGCACCTCGACCCGGTAACGTGCTGGGCCGATGCGTTTATTGCTCATAGGCACAATTGGCGCGCCGTATTTCAGCGCCAAACGTGTGGGGCCCGGCGCTGTCATTGCGTCATGCCCGAAAAACGGAACGGCCAGGCCCTGATTGAACTTTTGGTCGTTCATCAGGGCGACGGAGCGACCGGACGCCAAAGCGCGCATCAGGTCACGCGTCCCGATCCCCTTAGGCGAATAGGGCGCCGCCCCCAATTGCATTCGCGCGGCGTTGATGCGCTGGTCGACGCCTGGATTGTTCGCCGCGCGGTGGGTCAGCTGCAAATCGGGAACATGATGATTTAAGACCGCCGAAAACAGCTCCCAATTCGATAAATGACCAGAGATAAAAACCGATCCCACACCCTTGTGCTTAAGCGGCAAGAGCTTTTCGGGGTGGACGACGTCAATGCGTCCAAGTTCGGGCCTAAACGCGCCAAGATGCGGCATCTCCCCCACGATACGGCCAAGATTGTCCCACGCCTGACGCGCAACGGTTTGGATTTGGTCGTCATCCCAGTCAGGAAAGGCGAGTTTGAGATTTCTCACCACCACCTTTTGTTTGGAGGTGCGTGGTCCCAAAGTCCTTAAGATCGACGCCCCGACGGCTGACGCCCGCTCGACTGACATCGCGTTGAACGGTTTCCAATAGACCCAATCCCAAGCGAAGGTCTCGATCGCCCAAAGTATGCGTTGCGCGCGGGTCGAACGATTGTCGATGTCTTTCGGGCGGACATAGGCGGGATTTTCCGCTTGCGGTGGAGCCTCGTTTTCGACATGCGCATCGCTCATCACGCGAGGTCCAACACCGAGTTTAGCAATGCGTCCAGGGCTGTTTCATCCTCAAATACGCACGTGACAGGGAAACTCAATATCGACGTCCTGACGTCTTTGGGCAACCGAACATGATCTTTCTCGGTCGTGATCAGCTGCGCGTCGCGCTCGGCGGCGAGAGTTGTGAGGTACTGGATATCGCCGGGCGTATAAGGGTGGTGATCGCCGAAGGGGATGGTTTCGACGATCTCGGCCGTCGGTTGATCGACCAGCGCATCGAAGAATTTCTGCGGTCGCCCGATGCCGGCG
>JBCCMB010000020.1:0-30400 GCA_039026555.1 Pseudomonadota bacterium | reverse complement strand
TCAATGATGAGAATATGCAATTGCCGGAGCTTAAAGTTGATCGCTGGCAGGGATTTATCCTGGTCTCGGAAGATCCCGACATTAAACCGTTTAAAAAATGGGCGGGGCCGGCGACCAAGCATTATGAGCGCTGGAAGCTTGATGAATGCTTCACCGGCGCGTGGATCGGCCGTGTGATTCCGGCCAATTGGAAAGTGACGGCCGAAGCCTTCATGGAAGCTTGGCATTCCATCACCACGCATCCGCAGATCTTGGGCTTCACCGGCGACGCCAACACGCGGTACGACATTTACGGCGACCATATGAACCGAGCGATTACGCCGTCGGCCGTCCTGTCGCCGCATATCGCCGACCAGCATGATCAGTCGTATATTCTGGAGCGACTGGCGGCGTTTTCCGGCCAAAAATCAGAGGCGTCTGAAGCCGGCGAAGGCGCTACGCGCCGCGCCGCCGGAGACAGGTTTAGCGATTCCAGCGACCTTCGCCAACAATATGACGCGGATGATCCCGTCATGGCGCGCAAAGTGATCGCTGAAGCGAACCGGAAAACTTTTAGCGATATGTCTGGGCATGACTTTTCGAAAATGTCGGACAGCGAAATGACCGACAATTTCACGTACAATATCTTCCCGAATTGGGCGCCTTGGGGCGGGTTCATTCCCAACATTGTTTATCGTTGGCGGCCTTGGGGCGACCCTGATCATTGCTTGATGGAAGTGCGCATTTTGATGCGCAATAGGGAGGGCGCGCCCATGCCTAAGGCGCCGCCCATGCATTTGATACCGGAGGATCAACCCTTTGCGTCGGCCGGACATCTTATCTCGCCGGCGCTCGCCAGCGTGTTCGACCAAGACATGGCGAATTTGCCTTATGTGCAAGACGGGTTGAAGGCGTCCGCGAACAATGAAGTTCATCTCGGCAATTATCAGGAAATACGCGTTCGGCAATTCCATCAAACGCTGGACAAATATCTGAACGCTTAAGTCTCGAAGCCCCTATGACACCGAAGATAGGGCTCCCCGTTTCGGAGGGCCGAAGGAAAGTACTATGTCCGCAATTGAACCCATAAAAATGCCCAAATGGGGCCTCGCCATGGAAGAAGGAAAAATCGTCGAATGGTGGGTCGTGCAAGGCGCGTCTGTAAAAGAGGGCGATGATCTAGTCGACATCGAAACGTCTAAGATCACCAATGTGTGCGAGGCGCATGTAGATGGCGTATTGCGGCGGATCGTGGCTCAGCCGGATGAGACTTTGCCTGTCGGCGCGCTGATTGGCGTTTTTGCGGAAGACGGGGTGGCGGATGCTGATATCGACGCCTTTATCGACGAGTATCAGGCCAATTTCGATCCGGGCGAAGCGGCGGGGGAATATGGCGGCCCGGAAATCCGCACCGTCGATGCGGGCGGCCGGGAGCTGCGCGTAGTGGTCGCGGGTGAAGGCGAGGCCGGCACGCCGGTCGTCTTGCTGCACGGCTTTGGCGGGGATCTCAATAATTGGATGCTGGTGCAGGAACCCTTGGCGGCGGACCGGCCTGTCTACGCGGTCGAACTGCCCGGCCACGGCCAATCGGCGAAAGATGTCGGCGCTGGCACGCTTGATGATTTGGCGAGCGCCGTGATCGCCGCAATCGATGCGCTTGGGCTGGAGAGTTTCGCGATTGTTGGTCATTCGCTCGGCGGGGCGGTCGCACTGGAAGTGGCGCGACGTAAATCCGTTACGTCTCTTGGACTGGTCTGTCCTGCGGCGGCGCCGGGCGGCTCGATCAATGGCGATTATCTGGACGCGTTTGTGTCGGCGAGGCGTGCACGTGATCTGCGCGAGCCGGCGAAGCTCTTGTTCGCTAACGCGGATATGGTGACGCGCGACATGCTCGACGATTTGATCAAGGCCAAACGTTTGGATGGCGCGGAGGCGGCGCTTGGCGCCATGAAAGACGCGCTTAAAGGCGGCGACCCGGCCTATGCGGCTTTGAGCGGCGCATTGGAAGAGATAACTGCGCCGATCGTCTTGATCGCAACGCGCGAGGATAAAATTGTCGGCGCGCCAGATGTCTCAGGCTTTCCCGCGGGAACGGCGACAATCTGGATCGAAGACGCGGGACATATGCCGCATCTGGAAAAAAGCGGCGAAGTCATCGAGGCGCTTAAGCGCTTGTCTTAAGCAACGCTAATTGCGGTCGCGCAGCATCAAAATGGCGTCATTGATAAAGGCGCGCACCGCCATGCGGCGATCGCGCTTCGCCATAATGCGGCGGTTCAGATAAAGCCCTTCTAGGGCGACCACGATCAAATCACGCGCGAGCGACAATTTCTCCGGTGGCTGGTCCGCCCATTCGGGGAAAAAGGCGGGAAGCTGTTTGAACCAAAACGCATCAAACGCCTGCGCTTTTTTGTCGAAGACTTTGCGCAATTCTTCATCCGTCCGCGAGGCGACGGACAATTCCATAAAGGCTTGGTATTCCGGCGTTTGGACCGTGTTCCAATAAATCTCGATGCCTTGACCTTCTTCTTCGCGCTCCTTGTCGGACAGCTTCATCACCTCGCCATAGAAAGTCTCCATCCGGCGATACATTATGTGGTCGATCACGCTGGAGATGAGGTCCGCTTTGGTGGCGTAATGATGCAGCATGGCGCCGCGAGAGATTTTCGCGGACGCCGCCACCAATTGTGTCGTTGTGCGCGCGTAGCCCGACATCGACAGACATTTTACCGCCGCATCCAAAAGGGCGAGCCGCGTCTGTCCGCTCTTTCGTTCCTGCCAACCCGCCTCGCTGCTCGATGCGCCGTTCGGGTGCATCTTCTCCAACTCTATTCGCATACGCTCAAGCGCTGCGGTCATCGGGTCTAGCTCGTCAACGGCGGCGACAGGTGAGGTCATAATCCAAACAATACCTTAGACATGATGTTGCGCTGTATCTCGCTGGATCCGCCGTATACGGTGGCCGCGCGATTGTTCAAATACGTTCCGGTCAAAGGAATTGCATAATCCGGGCCGGGCGCCCAGTTTGCGCGCCCTTCTCGGGTCGGTTGATAGTCGGGCGCCGCAAAAACGCCCACCGCTTCAATGGCGAGCTCGTCTAGCCTCTGCGTCATCTCCGTACCGCGCAGTTTCAAAAAAGACGGATCGCCGCCGCTAGCGGTTCCGTTAGAGATTTTTGAGATTACGCGCTGCTCGGTGATGTCGATGCCCGAAACGGCGATTTCAGCGTCCGCCAATTTGTAAGCGAAATCCGGATCGTCGATTAGGCGGCCGTCACCCTGTCGTTCATCAACTGCGATTTGGCGAAGGGCGGCGACTTTGCGTTTCATGCCGGCTGCAAAAGACCCGCCGCGTTCGTGTTCCAGGAGGTATTTCGCCACGGCCCAGCCGTCGTTTTCCTCGCCGACCAGGTATTTCGCCGGCACGCGGACATTGTCGAAAAAGACCTGGTTGACTTCATGATCGCCGGCCATGGTGATGATGGGCGACAAGGTCAGTCCGTCGAGATCCATCGGGATCAATAGAAACGAAATGCCATGTTGCGGCTTCCCACTCGCATCAGTCCGAACCAGGCAGAAGATCCAGTTCGAGAATTGCGCATAGGTGGTCCAGATCTTTGTACCGTTGACGATATAATCATCGCCATCCCGATCTGCGCGGCATTGAAGGTTGGCGAGGTCGGATCCCGCACCCGGCTCAGAATAGCCCTGGCACCAAATATCGTCGCCCGCGAGCATGCGGGGCAGGAAGTAGGATTTCTGCTCTTCAGTGCCATAGCGCATGAGAACAGGCCCGCACATCTTAAGTCCCATTGCGGGAATACGCGGCGCATTGGCGAGGGCGCATTCCGCATCCCAAATATAGCGCTGGACGACGGTCCATTCGCAGCCGCCATATTCTTTTGGCCAGGACGGAGCGGCTCGGCCGTGCGCGTGCAGGATCTTTTGCCACTTTAGGGCTAGGTCGTGTTCAGCCCAGACACCGGCCCCGCGTGCGGCGGCCTCGCGCATCTCTCGCGGAAGGTGGGCGTCTAGGAAGTCTCGTGTCTCCCTACGGAATGTCTCATCTGCCGCGCTCAGCTCAAGATTCATGTTTGTTCGTCCTTGCCAAGGGTGCGCTTTATGGCGCAAACCTATACTCATTAAAAAACAATCTATCCTGATTGTTGTTGTTCGGTCCATAGGACGTTGCTTCAGCGATAGGTGAAAAAGACGCCG
Source organism: Pseudomonadota bacterium (assembly GCA_039026555.1). Classification (GTDB taxonomy): domain Bacteria; phylum Pseudomonadota; class Alphaproteobacteria; order Caulobacterales; family Hyphomonadaceae; genus JBCCMB01. The sequence continues at coordinate 26,204 of JBCCMB010000020.1, read as the reverse complement.
CCGGCGTTGTTTAGATCAGAGCTCATGGGAGGGCGTTTATGGATCTCAACCTCAAAGGAAAGAAAGTTCTCATCGCCGGGGCGAGCCGCGGTATCGGTCTGGCGACCGCCAAAGCCTTCGCCGCCGAAGGCTGCGATCTTGCGATCTGCGCGCGCGGCGCCGAAGGCGTCGATGCGGCGGTGGCGGATCTTTCCAATCATGGCGTGAAAGTCGTGGGCGAGGCTGTCGACATGTCCGACAATGACGCCTATCGCGGCTGGGTCGGCCGCGCCGCTGACGCGATCGGCGGCTGCGATGTGTTTGTTCCTATGGCTTCGGCCGGCGGCGGTCCGGCGTCTGAGGACACTTGGAAAGCGACGTTCGAATTAGATTTGATGGGCGTGTTTCGCGGTGTTGAGGCGGCCTTGCCGCATCTGGAAAAATCCGACGCAGGCGCCATCGTCGTCGTCTCGACGACAGCGGCGGTTGAAGAGTTTGGCGGCCCCCAAGCCTACAACTCGATGAAGGCGGCGGTGATCAACTACGCCTCGAACATGTCGCAGGCGCTCGCGCCCCAAGGCATCCGCGTGAACACGGTGTCGCCGGGGCCGATCTATATCGACGGCGGCGCGTGGAATTTCGTGAAGGACAATATGCGTCCCTTCTATGATGCGACGTTAGCGGCGATCCCGATGGGACGGTTCGGCAACGCCGAAGAGGTCGCTAATGCGATCGTCTTTGCAGGATCAAGCGCGACGCCGTTCATGACGGGCACGAACATTATCGTTGATGGCGGCGCCACGAAACGCGTTCAATACTAAAGAGTACAATGGGAGGATGCGATGGCTGAAGCGCTAAAAAAGCGGATTAACGCAGTCTTTGTTTGTGGTGGAGATTGGCACGATGTTGATTTCGCCCGCTTGGAGATCTTGAAGCTTCTCGCAGAAGACGATCGCGTCCGCACCCGCGTATTTGAAGATTATGACAGCGCCCGGCCGGCTTTGGCGGATGCGGACTTTTTGATCACCTATACGGTCAACGTCCTTGGGTCGGTCGATACGCAAGAAGCGCTCCGAGACTTTGTTTCAAGCGGAAAGCGGTGGAACGCGTTGCACGGAACGAATTCCGTCTTGCGCTTTTTGTCTCCCGAAGGCGCAGGATATGGCGAACTCTTGGTGGACGCGCCGCGCTGGGCTCCTCTGTTTATGGAGACGTTGGGCAGCCAATTTGTCGCCCATCCTCCCGTCGCGCCTTTCCGTGTCGAAGTCACTCAGCCGGACCATCCGATGGTGGAAGGCGTGGAGCCGTTCGAGACAACGGATGAACTCTATCTGATGGAGACGCATGGCGACCTCGATGTCATGCTCCATTGCGAGTTTGGCGGGGAAGCCACCGGATTTGTTGAGAAAGATTGGGAAAAGGCGCGTCACCCCGTGCTTTACACGAAGAAAGTCGGCGACGGAGAGGTGCTCTACAATACACTGGGCCACGCGCGCGGGCATTACGACATGCAAGGGATTGCAGACTTCTATCCGCAAGTAGAACGGTGCGCCTGGGATTTGCCTGTCTTCTATACCTTGCTGAGACGCGGGATCGAGTGGGCGAAGCAGCCGGCGTTGGAAAGCGCGTCGGTTGCGGTAGAGGAGACAGCGGCTTGAGAGTTTCGGGAAAGCGTATAGGTCGGCGTACGAGGTGACCGACGCCAGCGCTCAGACCCAACGTACAAGTGATGAGACGCCGAATGCGGCGTACGCGAATTACGCGCTCCGCCTATTGTTTGTGGTGATGATCCTCAATTTCTTGGATCGCCAAATAATAGCGGTCCTTGCAGAGCCCGTGAAACGCGATCTTGGCTTGTCCGACACACAGGTCGGCCTTATGAGCGGGCTCTCGTTTTCGATCTTCTATACAACACTCGGACTTCCGATCGCCGCGTTATCGGATCGTTGGAACCGCCGACGCATCATAGCGATCTCGCTCACTATTTGGTCGACGATGACCGTTTTGTGCGGGATGGCGGGCAACTTTGTTCAGCTGTTTCTGGCGCGGGTCGGCGTTGGTGTTGGCGAAGCAGGATCCGGCCCCGCGTCGCATTCATTGATTGCGGATCTCTTCCCACCTGAAAGGCGCGCAAGCGCTTTAGGCTTTTACGGCATGTCGATACCGATTGGCGCGTTTATCGCCTATGCCGGCGGCGGATGGGTGGTTGAAAATCTCGGTTGGCGTATGGCGTTCGTCTTAGCAGGCGCGCCGGGGCTTCTTGTCGCTGTAGTCGTGATGCTGACCATCAGGGAGCCGCGCGGGACAACGCCGCTTTCGCAAGTATTCAAACCAGACCCCACACGCGTCAGCTTGAAGGACGCCTTGGCGGAGTTATCGCGCAAATCGGCCTATTGGCATCTCATCGCGTCGGGCGCTTTTGTGCAATTCGTCGCCTATGGCGCGAGCAGTTTCTACGGCAGTTTTTTCGTCCGAACGCACGGAATGAGCTATGCTGAATTCGGATTAAAGCTGGGAATCATGGTGGGGATCGTCGGCGCATTTGCGTCTTGGATCGGGGGGCGCTGGGGCGACAAGCTGGCGCAGCGATCCCACGGAGCGCCTCTGTATGCGAACGCCGCGACTATGGTTTTAAGCGTGCCGATTATGATCGCTGGACTTAATGTCGCCGACCCTAATCTAGCCTTCGTCTTGTTTGCTGCGCCCACGTTTGCCGGCACTTACTATTTTGGTTCGACGTATGCGGGTGTCCAAAAACTGGCCCGCGACGAAACGCGTGCGGTCGCCGTTGCGATCTACCTTTTGTTGGCGAGCCTCATCGGGCTTGGACTAGGTCCCTTGTTTGTCGGCGTATTGTCTGATGCGTTCGCAGGCGCGTCGCCTACGCCCGCTGACGAAGCCTCCGCATTACGCTCCGCGATCACCGTTCTGGCGTTCTTCAATATCTGGGGCGGCGTGCATTTCTGGCTCTCCGGCCGCAAGATGGCGGACGATATGACTAAGGAACCGGAAGCTGCGGCCGCCTAGCCGGTATAGGTTGACGCCGGCGCCCAGGCTGCGTGGAAACCATAAGGGATGCGTGTGGGGATTTTGATCCTTGCGATCGGGCCGGACGCCACGTCCTGAGCGTCTAAAATCACGCCGCTGCTTTCATCCGTTGCCTCATCGTGCGCAAAGGCGATCAACCATCCCTCATCTTCGGCGGATGCGCCGGGGCGGGCCGCAAACACGGCTTCGCTCAGCCGTGTGGTCGGACCGAAATCAAAGGATTTGTAAGTCGCGTCCTCCAGGTCGAGTTTAACCAAGCCGCCGAAATCAATTTGGTCCGACGCGTTGAACGGCATATAGGCGTATCGATGTTTGTGCGCCGCCAAGCTTTCATTGAAGCGCGGGAAATCGCCATGCAAGGCGAAGAGTTCGGTTTCGGTCGCACGCCCTGTCGATAAATCGAGGTCCCAGCGCGCGACGGTGTAATTGTTCTCCGGCATATCGCCCTTGGCGCCCGAGCTGCCGACAAGGATCGGGCGCTGCATCCGGCAAGCGATTAACACCACGTGGTCGCCTTCTTCCCACGCAGTGGCGGTGTGGAAGACAAAGCAATTGTCGATGTCGAACCAGCGGATCTCTTCGCCGTCTCCATGGCGCGGCATGATCCCGATCCGTGCGCCGTTTTCGGGTTCCCAATCCAGCATCTGACCGCCGCCCATGAGGCGTTGAAGGTCAAACGTCATGGGAAGGTCCATAAAGACGTTGTAGTTCGCCGTGATCGCAAAATCATGCATCATCACGGGCTTTCTAAGGGGCAGCGCCGTAGAGCTCTTTAGCGCGCCGTCGGGTGTGACGATGGACACGCCCACGGGTTTATCGCCCATCGGTCCATAGCCAAACGTCACCATCTCTTTTGTTTTGCCGTCCACCTTGGGGTGCGCGGAGAAAGGGTGGTTGAGCTTGCCGTCATAATCCATGGGGCCGACTGTTTCGAGATCGGGCACGGTGAAGACGTGAGGCGGTCCGCCCTCCCACAGCGCCATAGCGGCCCCAGCGTGTAAGACAATGGCGGTATTGGCGACGTTTTTGTAAGGTCCGTTTGGATTGGAAAAATCAGGCGGCGAATTGATGCCGCCCCAAAGCGCGTGGCCGGCCTCAGCTTCAAGCGCCAATCCTTGGGTGCGCATAAACCGGTTCTTGTACCGGGCTTTGCCGCGGGAAAAAGCAAGGCTATGCACCATGCCGTCGCCGTCGAACCAATGATAAAGATCGGGATCTTTGACGTAGACCGGGTTCGAACCGATGCGTAGATACGCGCCTTCCAACGCGTCCGGGATGACGCCCTCGACCTCCAAATCGTCGAACGTGTTTTCGTCCATAACGGGCGCGAAATTGCCATTCAGATAAGGATTGTGTGTCGTCCAAGCTCCGGCGCCGTCGGCCATTTGGTCTCTCCTCCGTAATCTGAATTTGGTCTGCGTCTAACCCGGCATTTGCGATTGGAATTCTGCGAGATCGAAATAGTCCCGCCATTTCGAAACCTTGCCGTCGCCGTCAAACTCGAAAACACCCATCACGCGAACAGAGATTGTCTTGCCGCCGGCGAGATGGAAATGATCGAGCCGCTCGGTGAGAACGGCGCCGTCTGCGGTTTCGGCGATATGCGGCGTTTCCCAAACCACGCGCTCGCTCATTTGCAAAAAGGGTGCGGCTGCTGCGCGCAACGCGTCTTTGCCGATGACCGGTTCCATCGGAATATTGTGATAGACGATGTCGTTGGCCGCCGCCTCGACGATGGCGTCGACGTCGCGATTTTCCCAAGCCTCAATAAACGACCGCGCGCGCTCGATATTGCTCATCGGCTCAATCCTTGTCGTAAAGGACGTGGAGGTTGAACACGCCGCGCATCAAAATGCTTGGCAAGTATTGAAGATCGGTCTTGCTGGTGTCGAGGCGCAGATTTTTCAAACGTTTCAGCACAATCGGAAAGGCCGTCACCATCTCCTTCCGCGCGAGCTGCGCGCCCAGGCAGGTGTGGATGCCGGCGCCGAAGGCGAGATGCTCTTTGGCGTTCTCACGGCTGATGTCGAAATCGTCGGCGTTCTCGAACTTCGCCGCATCGCGATTGCCCGACCCATACCGCAAAAGGATCAGATCATTCTTGGCGATCGGCAGGCCGCCAATCTCTGCGTCCTCCAGCGCCACGCGCCACATATTGTTCGTCGGCGAGAGATAGCGCAGCGTTTCTTCGACGAAGTTTTCAATCAGGGATGGGTCGTCCTGCAGCTTCTGCATCTGCTCGGGATGCTGGATCAAATAATAAATGCCGGCGGTCAGCGTATGCGCCGTCGTTTCATTCCCCGCCACCAGGAGTTGCTGCAAGATTGACAGCAATTCCTCATAGGTCATTTTGCGTTCATCGCCCTCTTCGGACAGGTCGGCGTGCACCAAATCGGAAATCACGTCGTCCGTGGGATTGGCGCGTTTTTCTTCGATGACCTCGACAAAGTATTTTTGGAATTCCAGGATTTTGCCGGCGGCCCAGAGGCGCATCGGTTTTTCGGCCACGCCTGACAGCTGGACGATGAAGGCGTTGGACCATTCTTCGAACGTGTCGAACTTTTCCCGCGGCACGCCGAGCGCGTCCGAGATCACATACATCGGCACCTTAGATGCGAATTGGCTTTTAAACTCGCAGCCGCCTTCCGGCATGGCGTCGATAAGTTCTTCAACCATGTCGTGTACATATTCGGTCATGTGCAAGACGCGCTTATAGGTGAACGCCTTCATGGCCAGCTTGCGGTAACGCGTATGCTCGGGCGGGTCGGCGGTGAGCATGGTGTCGACCACGCTCCAGCCCTGGGAGGCGATCGCCAACTCTTCAGGGTCTTGTTCGATGACGCCGCCGGAGCGCAATTGCGCGCCGAATTTGTTCGAGAAGATCCGCGGCTTGGAATTCACGTCGCGAATCAGATCGTAAGTCGAGACGTAAACGACATTGTTTTTGGGATCGCGAAATACCGGGGCTTCATCCCGCAGGCGCGCGTAAAATGGATATGGGTCCTGCAAAAACTCTGCATCGAAGGTGTCGACTTCGTGCAAAGGGCAGGATTTTGGATCGGGGCGATCGAGATGCGACGTGTCGGCCATGAGTGCGCTCCTAAAGGGTTAGGCGAGAAATCCGCCATCGACAGGCAGATCTGCACCTGTGGTGTATGTAGACTCATCTGAGGCGAGGAAAACGATCGCGTTTGCAGGTTCGTTCGGACGGCCCAGGCGTTTCATCGGATGAACATCGGCAAAGCCGGAAATCACATCTTCGCGTGTTTGTCCGGCTTGTTCGCCCGCAGCGATATAGCCATCCACCATTTCGGTGTGGATGGCGCCGGGAAGGATGGAATTGACGCGTATGTCATAGCCTTGCTCGGCGCAGTGAAGCGCGACCGATTGCGACAGCAACCGCACGCCGCCTTTAGACGCTGAATAGGCTGGAAAGATGGATCCGGATTTGACGCCCAATGTAGAGGCGACGTTTACGATCGCGCCGCCTTGTCCGTCCTTCAGCGCGGCGACGCCGTATTTGCAGCCAAGGAAGACGCCATCCAAATTGATGCCGGTCGTTAGTCGGAAAGCCTCTAAATCAATGTCTTCGACCGAGCCGGGAATCGATACGCCGGCCGAATTCACGACCGTTGTGACCTGACCCATTTCGGCGGCGGCGGCCATGATCGCGTCCCAGTCTTCAGGTTCGCGTACATCCAATTTTCGCCAAATCGCAGCATCGCCCAATTCGTTCGCGAATGATTCGAGTTTATCCAATTGCACATCGCCGAGCGCGACCTGCGCGCCCTCGTCGACAAATCTTCTTGCTGTCGCAGCGCCGATACCGCTTGCGCCGCCTGTAATCACGGCGAGTTTGCCGCGTAGTCTCCCAGAGCCCATGATGGATCCGTTTCCTCGGTCTATTTTGTAAGCAACAGTTTTAAACAAAACGTCCTGCTTTTAACAAGCATACTTGACTTTTTTATGCGTGACGGCGGAAAATGATCACAACGCGCACAAAGAACCGGGCGAACCCGGGCGGCGTAAGGGAGGAAACTACAATGCAAGATATGACGGCGAAGTTATTGAGAAGCAGCTGTCTGGCGACGGTCCTTGTTGTCAGCGGCGCAAGCGTCGGGCTTCCGGCGATAGCGCAAGAAAGCGATGACGACGCGGCGCTGGACCTTGGGACGATCACGGTTACGACGACGCGGCGCGAGGAAAGTCTGCAAGAAGTCCCAGTCGCCGTGACGGCGATCACGGAAGACGTGATTGAGCAGCTCAAACCCCGCAATATCGCTGATCTAACCGGCCTCGCGCCGAACACCTTCATCGGCCAGACCACCGCTGTGCCGGGCGGCGGCGCTATTTTCATTCGCGGCTTGGGATATGCCGATGTTGAAAAGTCGCAGAACCCGTCCGCCGGCGTGATTATTGATGGCGTGTTCCTCGGGACGAATACCGGCCAGTTGGTCGACGCCTTCGACATCCAGCAAATCGAAGTGAACCGCGGCCCGCAGGGCATTTTCTTTGGTAAGAACACAACGGCTGGCGTGGTGAACATTACCCGGTCGCGTCCTACGCGCGAGCTTGGCTTCCGCGGCTCCGTCGCGGCGGGATCTGACGAAGAATACATCCTCAAAGGCGTCGCCAATTTTGGCCTCGGCGAAAATGGCGGCCTAAAAATTGGCGGCACCTATCGTGAAACAGAAGGCTATTTGGACAATGTCTTCACGGGAGAATCGAACGGCGCGTTGGAATATACAGGCCTCACCGCAGCGCTCGATTATGATCTCACCCCATGGTTGAACGCATCGCTGACATTAGATCGGTTCGACCAAGATGGCGGCGGCACGCCGGTCCAGTACGGCAACGTGTTCACCACCGGCGTTTTAAGCGGCTTGTTCGCAACAGATCTGACCCAAACGCCCGGCTATAACGCGCAGACCGGAAGTTTGGCGGGCCTCGAGCCGCGCCAGGTCAGCAATGATTTTGAAGACAGCGACGAGCTGGAAACCACAATCGCCAATTTGACGCTCACCTTCGACACGCCGTTCGGAGAGTTGACGACGGTGACGGGTTATCTCGATAGCGAAGATATCGTGTTCCAGGATTTTGACGGCACGTGTTCGACCAGTCCCGACTGCCCCGCAGGGCAAGTGAATTTGTTGCTGCAAAGCGCCGCCAACCCCCTTGGCGTTCTGCACACCATTCGCGATCAGACTTATGAGCAATTCACTCAGGAGGTTCGCTTAGCGGGCTCCGCTGGAGCTTTCGACTATTTGGTCGGCGCGTACTATTACGACCATGAAATCCAGCTGGATCAGACGACGAACGGAGCCGTTTTCCAGGATTCGTTTGAAGAAAACGACTCCATCTCGGTCTTCGGCAACCTCGATTGGCGCGTAACCGATACAGTGACGATTTCGGCCGGCGCCCGTTTCATCGACGAGAGCAAGGATGGCGGCAGCGCGTTTACCGCAGAAGTGGCGCCAGGCACGGTTGTGCCGCTCGTCGTGCCGTTCACCAACGAAACCTCGTTTGACGATGTGATCACTCGCTTTGCGATTGACTGGCAAGTGGCGGACAATCATCTGATCTACGGATCGGTGTCTGAAGGCTTCCGCTCCGGTGGTCTGTCCATCCGCGCCACTCTGTCGGAGCAAGTCGAAGGTCAGGCGAACTGTCTGCCGGATGATGGCGACGCCACACCCGGGGAAGTTCTCTGCCCAGACAATAATTTCAGCGCTTATGATCCGGAAACGGTCACGGCGTATGAGATAGGCGCCAAGAATCAGTTATTCGATGACCAGCTGACCTTAAACGTCGCCTATTTCTTGACCGAAGTGGAAGACTTTCAAATCAATGACGTTGTGGTGACGCCGAATTACGGTCCCGGCACCACGACCTACACCAATAATCTTCCAGAAGTTGAGATTGAAGGCTTCGAGTTTGAGGCGTCGTTGCGGCCGCAGGCGATTCCCGGACTAACCTTGAGCGCCGTTCTCGGCATTCAAGAAGGTGAAATTGTCGACGGCGTCGTCGACGGTCGCCGGGTCGGCATTGGACCAGGTGCGACGGCGGGCGCTGAAGGGTCTATTTCGGATCGCAGCGGAGGTCCGCTCATTCGCTTAGCGGAGCATAACTACTCGCTTCGTGCGGCGTATGACTTTGATCTTGGTCCGGGCGAGATGCGTTTGAACACTGGCTATAACTACATTGACGATCACGGCTTGGCCGGCGGCTTCGGCACGCAGGACATCGAACCCGGCTACGGGCTTTGGGACGCCGCGATCGCATATTCCTGGGATCGGTTCACATTAAGCCTGACAGGGCGCAATCTGGGTGATGAAGACTATCGGATCAACTCCCTGCCGACGGTCTACTTCCAGGGTTGGGGCAATCAGGCCAATTGGCTTTTGGAACTCCAAGCTGAGTTCTAAGGCCGGCCGATCTATTTTAATGCAGGGCGGCGTTTCGGCGTCGCCCTGAACCATCTTGAGGACAAAACGACTTATGTCGGGTGAGTTGGAAGGCAAGACGGCGATCATCACGGGCGGATCGCGCGGCATCGGGCTTGCCTGCGCCGAGGCGCTCAGCGGCGCCGGCGCGAACGTCGTCATTACGGGACGTGATGTCGCCCGAGGCGAAGAGGCGGCGAAAGCGTTGCCGAATCAAGCGCGCTTCATGCAGCAGGATGTCGCCAGCGATGAAGATTGGACACGCGTCATGGAGGCGACAAAGGATGCGTTTGGGCGCGTCGATATTGTCGTTGCAAACGCCGGCGTCTCCAGCTTCTTTACGCTGGAAGCGATGAGCCTGGAAGAGTTTCGAGGGTTGAACGACATCAACCTAAAGGGCGCATTTCTGGGCGTGAAGCACGGCGCAATTGCGCTTCGCGAACATGGCGAGGGCGGCTCCATCATTTTGATGTCGTCCGTGATGGGTCGGATCAGCGCGCCGGCGAATACGCATTATTCGGCGTCTAAATCCGGGGTTCGATTGCTCGCCAAGGCGGCGGCGTTGGAACTCGGCGCAGAGAAAATCCGTGTCAATTGCGTCCTCCCCGGCATTACCCATTCGGACATGACGGCCGCATTTGATGAAGTCGCGATGGCGCCCGCCATTGTGCCGCAAAAACGATTTGGCGAGGCGAAAGAGGTAGCCGACGCCGTATTATTCGCCTCCAGCGATCGCTCTATCTTTATGACCGGCGCCGACCTTGTCGTTGACGGAGGCTTGATCACACGATGACCCCTCTTGCGGATCTCAACGGCAAAGTCGTGATCATCACGGGCGCAACCAAAGGCATGGGCCGCTCTACCGCAGTGCTGTTTGCGCAATCGGGCGCGAAAGTCGTTGCAACGGGGCGCAGCGAAGCCGACGGCGCGGAAACGGAGCGGCAAATCAAAGAGGCCGGCGGCGACGGCGTTTTCATTAGGCAAGATGTCTGCGAGGAGGCGGATTGGGCCCGCGTTACAGAAGAAGCGATGTCCCGCTATGGCGGTTTGGACATCGTCGTCAACAATGCCGGCGTGTTCATGGTCAAGCCGATCGCCGAAACCAGCGAAGAAGATTATGACTGGATCTATCGGACCAATGTCGAAGGCTCATTTTTGGGGCTGAAATACGGGTTCGAGGCGATTAGGAAAACTGGTCGCGGCGGGTCGATCGTCAACGTGTCGTCCTTGATGGGGCAAGTCGGCTATCCCGGCGCAACGGCCTATTGCGCGACCAAAGGCGCGATTACGGGCCTGACCAAATCCGCAGCGTTAGAGGGCGCGGAGCTGGAGCCGCAAATTCGGGTTAATTCTCTTCATCCCGGCGTTATCTGGACTGAGATGCTGACGAGCCAGTTTGGCGATGATCAATCGCTGCAAGACGCTTTTGCTGAAGACACGCCCCTGAAGATGATCGGCTTGCCGGAATACATGGCTGACGCGATCGCCTATCTCGCATCGGACCAATCCTCTTATGTGACGGGAACCGAATTGACAGTGGACGGCGGCCGCGGCGCGGACTGACGAATTTTAAAGACGAGATGAAAGGTCTGACATGCAATTGCAAATGAGCCGTGAAGAGCTGACCCGCGCCTATCGGCGGATGTCGGCGATCCGGCAATTTGAAGAACGCGTCGAGAAGGAATTTGCGCAGGGACATATTCCTGGTTTTGCGCACGTTTATCTCGGGCAAGAAGCGTCCGGCGTCGGCATTTGTCATGATCTCACGGATGATGATTGGATCGGTTCAACGCATCGCGGCCATGGCCACTGCCTCGCCAAAGGCTGCGACATTGAAGGCATGATGCTCGAAATCATGGGCAAGGCCGGCGGCCTCTGCAAAGGCAAGGGCGGATCTATGCACATCGCCGATTTCGACAAGGGCATGTTAGGCGCGAATGCGATTGTCGGCGGCTCGCCGCCCATCGCCGTGGGTGCGGCTTTGACGCAGAAACTGAAAAAGACCGGAAATGTGTCAGTCGCCTTTTCCGGGGATGGCGCATCGAATCAGGGCACGACGTTTGAAGCCATGAATATGGCCGTCGTGCTGAAAGTGCCCGCGATTTTCGCGATTGAAAACAATGGCTATGGAGAGCATACGGCTGCGAGTTACGCGGTTGGCGCGCCGTCGATTGAAGAACGCGCGGCCAGTTTCGGCATGGCCGCTGAAACGGTGGACGGCACGGATTTCTTCGCCGTCCGCGATGCGATGGCGCGCGCTTTGGAGCGCGGCCGTAACGAGTGTTTGCCGTCGACAATTGTGACCGAATGCCCGCGCTATCTCGGTCATTTTGTCGGCGACCCGCAGCCTTATCGCAGCAAGGAAGAGCTTGAAGAAGCGCGCGCCCAAGATGGTCTGAAAAACTTCCGCGCCCGCGTCGTCGAAGCGTCTTTGATGACCGATGAAGAGCTGGATCAAATCGAACAAGAAATCGCCGTGGAAGTCGACGCCGCCGTTGAGAAGGGCATTGCGTCTCCCTTCCCTGATACGACCGATCTTGAAACCGACGTTTACGCCTCCGCTTACTAAGGATTTTCCATGCCTAAGAAAACATATCTGCAAGCGATCAATGAGGCGCTTCATCAAGAAATGACGCGGGACGAAAACGTCATCGTGCTGGGCGAAGACGTTGCGGGCGGTCAAGGCTCGTCAAACGGCGTAGGCAGCGTCGGCAGCGTATTCGGCCAGTCCGCAGGTCTTTACAATACATTTGGCGGCGAGCGGGTGATCGATACGCCGATTTCTGAAAGTGCGATTATCGGCGCAGCCAACGGCGCGGCGCTGACGGGACTTCGTCCTGTGGCGGAGTTGATGTTTGTCGACTTCATCGGCGTATGTATGGACCAAGTCTATAATCAGGCCGCAAAGTTCCACTACATGTTTGGCGGCAAGGCGAAAACGCCTTGGGTGTTACGCACGACAGCCGGCGCCGGCCTACGCGCGGGCGCGCAGCATAGCCAGACGCTGCATCCGCTCTTCACGATGATTCCGGGTCTTAAAGTTGTCATGCCCACCAATCCTTACGACGCCAAAGGATTGTTGATAGAGGCGATCCGGGACGATGACCCAGTGATCTTTATCGAGTCGAAGGTGTTGTTTGGTTCGGAAGGCGACGTACCTGATGAGGCCTATACCGTCCCGTTCGGCGAAGCGGAATATGTCCGAGAAGGCGAAGATGCGACAATTGTCGCTATGGGCGGCGCGATGGCGCACGCCATGGCCGCAGCGGCCGAATTGGCCAAAGAAGGCGTTGAGTGCGAAGTCGTCGATCCGCGCACCACATCGCCGTTGGATGAAGAGACCATCTTAGAGAGCGTTGAGAATACCGGCCGCTTAATCGTAGTGGATGAAAGCCCTCCGCGTTGTTCAATGGCGGCGGATATCTCCTCCATCGTCGCCGATAAAGGTTTCAAATCGCTCAAAGCGCCGATCAAGAAGGTGACGTGTCCGCATACGCCGGTGCCGTTCGCGCCATCCTTGGAAGATGCGTTTCTGCCGAACGCCGGTCGCGTGGCTGAAGCCGTGAAGGAGGCTGTGTCTTATGGCTGACGATATTTCGGGGCCGACCGATTGGGCGGCGCGGCGCCAGCGTGTCGCGGAGGATAAGCAGCGCGGCTACGCCGAACGCGTTCGCGCAGGTCGCGGCGATTTGGCCCCTGACGGCGCCATGGAAAACGACGCTCGAGTTTACACCGATCCGGAGCGTTTTCAGCGTGAGTTGGAAACCTTGTTCCGCGAACAACCCATTCTCGCAGGCTTATCGCAAGACCTGCCCGAACCCGGGAGCGTTATGTTGTTCGAGGAGTTGGACACATCCATCCTCATCACGCGCGACAAGTCAGGCGAAGTCGACGCTTTCTTGAACATGTGCACGCATCGCGGCGCCAAGCTCGCCGAGGCGCCCTGCAAACGCAATCTGCTGACCTGTCCTTTCCATGGCTGGTCGTTTGATCTGAACGGCGCGTTGGTCGCCGTCCCGGAACCTGAAGCGTTTGAGAATATCGATAAGTCGACGCGCAATCTTGTACGCGTGCCCGTCGTTGAATGGGCCGGGATGATCTTCATCAAACCGCGCTCGGGTGATGACGCGATCGATATTGCAGAGCACTTGGGAAGTTTCGCGCCGGAACTCGAACAAATGGAGTTGGCGAATGCTGAACCGGTCAAAGAAGGCGTGTTGAATGCGGACTGCAATTGGAAGTATGCGCTCGACACTTATGGCGAAGGCTATCATTTCCCAACACTGCATAAGCAGACCGTGGCGCTCATTTCCCGTACCGAAACGCAGTATGAGAATTTCGGTAATCATCACCGGGTTGGATGGGCGTCGGTCGATGTCGCCGAATGGGCCAACAAGCCCGAGGAGGAATGGCCCGACACGCAATATGAAGGCGTGCACTATCTCTTCCCCAACACCGTTATCTTTATGGGCACGGTAACCGGCAGCGAGCCATTCGTTCAGATCTTTCGGCATTTCCCGGACAGCGTTGGCGAGATGCACACCAATTTCCGCGTCTACGCCGCGAACGGGGTGAAAGACGATACGCACCTTGCAGAAGTCGCCGCTGGTTTTGACGGCACAGCGCATGTGGTCGACACGGAAGATTATTGGGTGGCTCGCAATGGCTGGGCGCGACTCAAATCCGCGCCGCCCGGATTTAAAGTGCTTTATGGCGCGAACGAATTGGCGTTGCAAAACCAGCATCGCGCGCTTGCGGACGCCACCGGAATGCCGCTGGACATTTACGATTAATGACATCCGGCGGGCTTCTTTCATCCATCGGACCCGTCATGCAATTGGCGTTCGTACCGGAAGATTTCGACGCGGCGGTGCGCCATTGGACCGAGACGATGGGCGTCGGTCCTTTCTTCTGGATCGAGCATGCAGGATTGGAAAACGCGACCTTTAAAGGCGCGCCGTCGGACGCGGATTTCGGCTTGGCGCTGGCCTATTGGGGCGACATCCAGATTGAGTTGATCAAACAGCACAATGATGCGCCGTCGATCTATAACACCCAGCCCTATGCTGGGCGCGGCGGCATGCATCATGTGTGTCTGCTGACAGACGATATCGATGTCGCAAAATCCACAGCTACCAACGCCGGCGCTGAGTTGGTGGTGACTGCCGACGTCCCGGGCGGCGGCGCGGTTTTCTACGCCGATACTGGCGGCGCGGAAGGGCTTGTCGAAGTATTGCAGCCGGCGCCGGGCGGGATCGGATTTTTCGACATGATGCGCGAGGCGGCGGCCAATTGGGATGGGTCCGATCCCTTCCGGCCGCTGGGATAGCGCATATCCATGTCCATTTTCCTGCAATCCACGCTGACCTGTTCGGGCGACGGCCTCGCGCCTTTTCTGCAGACTATGACCCAGATCAAGCCCGTGGTGGAGGCGGCGGGATGGCGATTGGATCGCGCCTTTGTTCAGCGCACGGGCCGTCTCAATGTCGTGATCGACATTTGGGAGATGGATGATTTCAACGCTTACGACACCGGCGTTGATGCGCTGGTCGCGCATCCCCGATTTGCAGAGTTCAAGCGCGTATTAGACGCCAGCCTCCTCTCGGAGGAGATCGTATTTCTATCTAAGACGGAGTATTCGCCATGAGTGATCGATTGAGCGGTAAGGTTTGCGTCGTCACCGGGGGCGCCTCCGGCATCGGCGAATCCACAGCGCGTATATTCGCCGCCCAAGGAGCGACGGTCGTCATCACCGATGTTCAAGACGCGCTCGGCGAAAAACTGGCGGGTGAGATCGACGCGACTTACCATCATCAAGACGCCTCAAGCGAAACCGAGTGGCGGTCCATCGTCGATGCGGTCGTAGCGGAGCAGGGCCGATTGGACGTGCTCGTCAACAATGCCGGCGTGTTTCGCGGCGGCACGATCGAAGAAACCGAATTGGATATGTGGAACCAAGTGATGGCGGTGAATCTCACCGGCGTCATGCTGGGTTGCCGCGAGGCGATCCGCGCGATGAAGGATAATCCCGGCGGCCCGAAAGGATCCATCGTCAATGTCTCCTCGATCACCGGTTATGTCGGCCTGGCGAGCGGCGCAGCCTACACCGCGTCTAAAGGCGGCGTGCGATTGCTGACCAAATCCGTCGCCGTGCATTGCGCGCGCGAGTATCGCGATATCCGATGCAATTCGATCCATCCCGGCGCGATCGATACGCCGATGAACCAGGCCGCCTTTGACGCCTCGGGCGATGCGGACGGTATGCGCGCCATGTTTAGCGGCGTCCAACCCATCGGCCGCATGACGACGCCCGATGAAATCGCAAACGGGATTTTGTACCTGGCGTCTGATGAATCCAGTTCGACCAATGGCGCGGAATTGCTGATCGACGGCGGCTGGCTGGCCGCCCCGAACCCGCTTTAGACACATCTGATTTACGAGGGCTCCATGACCGAGAATAGGCAATGGCTGATCAATGATCGTCCGATCGGACGCGGCTTGGTCGACAAAGATTTTAAACGCGTGGTCAATCCCGTCCAAGCGCCCGGCGAGGGCGAGGTGCTGGTGAAAGTGCTCTTTCTAGGCTTCGATCCGGCATTGAAAGGCTGGATGGAAAACCTAGGCGGCTATGTCGCGCCGACGGAGATTGGCGAGGTGATGCGTGGCAGCGGGATTGGCGAAGTCTTGGAGTCAAACCATTCCGGCTTCGCCAAGGGCGACAAAGTCATGGGCATGTTGCGCTGGCAGGATTTCGCCACATTGCCGGGCTCGGAATTGCAGAAGCTGGAAGATGATGAATTGCTCACCGCCAATCTCGGCGCGTTGGGAACGACCGGCATGACCGCCTATTTCGGACTGCTGAAACATGGCCGGCCGCAAGCGGGAGATACGGTTTTGGTGTCGGGCGCCGCTGGGGCAACCGGGTCCATGGTCGGGCAAATCGCAAAGATTGGCGGGTGCCGCACAATCGGTATCGCCGGCGGCGCGGAGAAGTGCGCCTGGCTCACGGGCGAAGTCGGTTATGACGCGGCGATCGACTACAAGAACGAGAATGTCCGCGATCAGCTGAAACAAGTATGCAATCAATCCGTCGATGTGTTTTTCGACAATGTCGGTGGATCGATCTTGAACGATGCGTTGGCGCATATCGACATGCATGCGCGCATCGTCATCTGCGGCGGCATCTCGCGATATGAACGCGGCAAGATGCCGGCGGGGCCGGAAAATTACTTCAATCTCATCTTCAAGCGCGCAAGCATGTCCGGGCTGATCGTGCTGGACTATATGTCCGAATATCCCGAAGCGCAGAAACGCATGCGCCAATGGATCCGCGAGGGCAAAATCACCTATAAGGAAGACATCCAGTCCGGGTTCGACAATATTCCGCGGACGTTGATGCGCCTCTTTTCAGGACAGAATTTCGGCAAGCAATTGCTGAAGATGAACGGGTAGAGAGACCTCGCCGATGACCGCTGGCGTTATCACCTACACGCCTCAGCTCAATGCGCTCGTCAGCGTGCGCGGTCATCCCTTTGAGCGGGACGCATTCGGCGATGTATTTGCGGACATGGAGGGCGTGGCGACGAGCTTTGTCGACCAACCCGCCGCGTCGCAATTGATGAACCCAGACAGTTTGGCTGCCTACGACGCATTGGTCCTCTACGATATGCCTGGCCTAGATTTTATGCATCCCGACGCCCCAGGCTATGTCGAACCCAGCATAGGATTGAAAGAGGGTTTGGCGGCGGCGCTCGACAAAGGGATTGGCGTAGTTGCGATGCATCACGCGATCGCTGGATGGCCCGCTTGGCCGGAGTATGGCGATTGGCTGGGCGGTCGGTTTTTGTATCGACCGGGAGATGTGCGAGGCGCGTCCTCGCCTGACTCCGGCTATCGCCACGAAGTGACGCATACCATTAGCGCGTCGCCCAATCTCGCTGACGTGTTCACGCCGCTTGTGGAGGGCGTAGACGCGCCCTTCCAGCTGAAGGACGAGCTATATCTGTCGAATGTCTTTGAGGACGACGTCTTTCCCCTGTGGACATCCGATCACGTTTTTGAAGATCGGGGCTTCTACTCCGCAAGCCTCGCGGTGCAAGGAGATATGTTCTCCAACAAGGGTTGGTCGCACCCCAAAGGCTCAAACCTCGTTGGATGGGTCAAACGCGCCGGGAACAGCCCGCTTGTTTATCTGCAATTCGGCGATGGTCCGGAAACCTATTCTGATCCCAACTTCAAGCGCTGCATCGAAAACGCCCTTCATTGGGTCGCCTCCGACGCGGCGCATGAGTGGGCGAAAAGCGCTTAGGCTTTCTCAGTAAAGAAATCGCCGCGTGGGACGCCCGTCGGATCATAAACAGGTTCGAAATGGTCGACGCGGTATTTGTGCGTCACGGAGTCTTTGATGCCGATGCCGCCCAGATGCGCCAGCATGCCCGTGTAGGACGGCGCCTTCAGGTGAACCGACAATTCTTCTTCGCTGGTCCATTCTTCAAAGACATGAATACGGCCGGCGATATAGGGGTCGGGCGTCCAATCATACGCGACGCATCCAGGTTCCCCGCGTGCTTCGACGATTAAGTCTTCCGCGCCAATCAGCGCCTTTTCCCGCAGTGCTGGATCCAGGTCCACATATCCCGCGACCAATACTCTCATAACATTGTCTCCAATTAGTCTGCTTGCGTGTCGTCGTGCAGAATGTTGTAGCCGCGATGTGAGAAGCGCCAGGCGCCGCCCTCCTTGCGGAATTGATCGTCATACGCGCCTTCAACCCGCCGCAACCCGCCATCTTTTGGGACAAGCACTTCGCTCACATAGACGCGGGCGGTCGCCGTCTCGCCATCGATCTCGATTGCGCCAGGCGTGGCGTGGAAGGCGACGAATTCAAACGTTCCCATAGCGCCCAGCCACATTTGGACGATGGCTTCTTTGCCCTCGACTTTCATTCCGGCGAGGTCCCAAATCGCGTCGTCCGTCCATGTCGCGGACCAGGCGTCTGCGTCCCGGCGCGCGACGGCGTCGGAATATGTGTCCACAAGCTCGCGGATGGCGAGGCGATCTTCTAAAGGTCCGCTGAACGCCATTAATTCACTCCCCGGCTTTGCCCGCCCCAATAGGGCGCTCTTAAGTCTCTACGCAGAATTTTACCCGACGGGTTGCGGGGCAATACATCAATGAAGTCCACGCTTTTCGGGCATTTGAATGCCGCGATCTGTGTGCGTGAAAATGCGATTACGTCGTCGGCGGAGACGTCGGAACCCGACTTGCGCACCACGCAGGCTTTCACCGCTTCACCCCATTTGTCGTCGGGAATACCGATCACGGCGACGTCTGCGATGTCAGGATGGCTGAATAATGCGTTTTCCACCTCCGCCGGATAGATGTTTTCACCGCCGGAGATGATCATGTCTTTGACCCGGTCATGGATGTAGACATAGCCGTCCTCATCCATATAGCCGGCGTCGCCTGTGCGTAGCCATCCATCGCCGTCGATGGTCTTGGCGGTCGCCTCGTCTAAATTCCAATAGCCGGACATGTTCGCGGCGGACCTGGTGGCGATCTCGCCGACTTCGCCGGGCGCGAGCGTGTTCCCATTCTCGTCGAGGATGACGACTTCCACGCCTTCTAGCGCTTTGCCGGCGGACCGCATTTTGTCATTGCCGTTCGGATCATGATCCTCCGGCGGCAGTGCGACAATCGTGCCGGCGGTTTCCGTCATGCCGTACATTTGAACAAACCCGCATTGGAACACGTCCATGCAGGTCTTGAGCAAATCGAGCGGTATGGGCGAGGCTCCGTAGAGCATGTATTTGAGCGGCGAAAAATCGACCTCTTTCGCCTTTGGCTGGTTCACCACGATTTGCATCGCGGCGGGCACCATGAACATTTTTGAAATCCGATGCTCGTCGATGAAGTCCAGCACTTGCATAGGATCGAATTCGCGCATCACAACGCCCGTGGCGCCGTGGAATATGCCGGTCAGGCCCCATCCCGTGCCGCCAATATGAAAGCAGGGCATGGCGACCAGGCTCATATCGTCAGACGACCATTTCGACCACTCCGCCGCATCGTCTCCATCATCGCGCCCGCGCAATTCTAAAATGGACCGGTTTGACAAAATCGCGCCTTTGGGATGGCCGGTCGTGCCTGATGTGTAGAGCTGCAAGGCGTCATCATCATAATCGCGCGTCACGCCGGGATCTTCATCCGAAAACTCATCGCGCCATGTGCCGTAATCCGGGACGTCTCCATCGGCGTTTTCGGTGCAGATCACATGCAGGATATTTGGCAAATCATCCCTGATCGCCCGATAGGTGTCGACGAATTCAGGGCCGACAAACAGGATCTTCGCCTTGCTGTCGTTTAGGATATAGACGATTTCCGGACCCGCTAATCGCCAATTGACCGGGCAGGGAACGCCCCCGGCGCGCGAGGCGCCCATCAGCATCTCATAGTAAAAGTGCGAGTTCTTGCCGATATAGCCGATGCGTTCGTCCGGTTGCAGGCCCAGGCTCAAAAGGCCATTCGCGGTGCGGCTGGCGTTGCGGTTGAGATCCGCAAAGGTAAGTTCATCACCTTCGAATTTGAATGCAGTCTTGTCGGGGCGCTCCATCGCTTGGCGCACCACCATGTCCGATAGGGTCGTTAGGCCCGGCGGGCTGTTGCCTTCAGGCATTTTCGTCTCTCCCCATGCCGCGTGTCGCCACGTC
Organism: Pseudomonadota bacterium; assembly: GCA_039026555.1. Classification (GTDB taxonomy): domain Bacteria; phylum Pseudomonadota; class Alphaproteobacteria; order Caulobacterales; family Hyphomonadaceae; genus JBCCMB01. The sequence goes on along the minus strand of JBCCMB010000020.1, from coordinate 6,025 downwards.
ATTTATATCTTTTTCGGATAAAACAGTCTATTTCGCTTGAAAACAACAGGCGTGACTTTTTTAGGCGTCTAGCTATTTTGTTTTCGGTAGGCGGAAGGTGCGAAATATGAAGCTGATTTCACCCAGTGTTATCGAGCAGACCGATGAAGGTTTGCAATTGTATGGCGGTCGATCTCGCGAAACCGGCGACATTGTCTTTCCAATGCCGGAAGGCGGCGAGGCCGATAGGTTTCAACGTACGCCGCTCAAGTCCGAAGGCAAGTTATGGTCCTATACGGTGCAGCGTTTCCCGCCGAAATCGCCGCCCTTTCTTGGCCCAAACACGCCTGAGACCTTCAAGCCGTTCGCGCTCGGATATGTCGAATTGGAAGGTCAAGTGATCGTCGAGACGCGAATTGTTTCGGATGATTTTGAGGCGCTTAAAGTTGGTTTGCCTATGCAGCTGACGACAACGGAATTCATGGTGGATGAGGCTGGCGATCCTGTTCACACTTACGCGTTTACGCCGGCCTAGCGGAGGCAATCAGATGAGCAATGACGTCTACATTATCGGCGCGGGGATCCATCCCTTCGGCCGCAGCGATCTTTCCGGCCTGGACCAAGGCGTTTACGCCGTTCGCCAAGCTCTCGCCGATTGCGATCTGGAGTGGGAAGATATGCAATTTGCGTTCGGCGGATCGGCGGCTGCGGGAGCGGCTGACGCGATGCTGCCGCGGTTGGGCCTAACAGGAACGCAATTCATCAATATCGCAAACGGTTGCGCCACCGGCGGGTCCGCTCTCTTGTCTGGCTATTGGGCGGTGAAATCGGGTGAGTTTGATATCGGCCTGGTGACGGGCTTCGACAAACATCCGCGTGGTGCGTTCAACGCCAAGCCGGGCGAATTAGGATTGCCGGAATGGTATGGCGAAACCGGCATGATGCTGACCACGCAATTCTTCGCCATGAAGATCCGCCGCTATATGGACCAGCATGGCGTCAGCGAAAAAGCGCTTGGCAAGGTTGCGGAAAAGGCTTTTCGGAATGGCGCGATGACGCCGCATTCTTGGCGCAAGCAGCCGGTGGATTTAGAGACAATCATGGACTCGCAAATGGTCAGCGATCCTTTGCGCAAATTTATGTTCTGCTCGCCCGCTGAAGGTGGCGCAGCTTTGATTGTCGCGAGTGAGAAGAAAGCTAAAGAACTCGGCCGCGCCGCCGTGCGCATTCGGGGCGCGGCCGTGCGAACGCGGCCGGAAGGCTCGTTTGAAGTGTTTGCGCCCTCACTCAACGTCAACCGAGGACAATCGCCAACCGAATTGGCCTCAGCTGCAGCGTTTGAGATGGCGGGCTTAGGACCGGAAGATATGGATGTGCTGCAATTGCAGGATACCGAATCCGGCGCCGAGATCATGCACATGGCCGAGAACGGGTTCTGCAAAGACGGCGAACAGGAAAAAATGCTGATGGAGGGCGATACGCACATCGAAGGCAAGATGCCGGTCAATACGGATGGCGGTTGCTTGGCGTGCGGCGAGCCGATCGGCGCGTCAGGCCTGCGCCAGATCTATGAGAATGTCATCCAGCTGCGCGGTGAGGCCGGGGAGCGGCAAGTGGCGGACGCCAAAACCGGATACAGCCAGGTCTATGGTGCGCCCGGCCTTTCCGCAGTGTGCATTTTAGATCGCGTTTAAGTTGGTTGGCGGCGCTTAGGCGAGCGCCGCCGCAATCTCGTCCATCACCTCGGGCGCGCCGATGGAAAACCGGATCCATTGATCGCCAGTGGCTGGCTTGAGGAACCTTCGGGCGATGATGTTTCGTTCGGATAGTTCCGTCATTATCTGCCCGGCATCTTCAAACGCCGCGAGCACGAAATTGGTCCGCGAGGGCATGATCTTCGTGCATTTGGGCGAAACGCGCAGAGCGTTTTCGAACGCGCGTCGAGTTTGGACGACGCGATCTACGGACGCCCGCATACGGTCGACGCCGGCTGGGCTAAGCGCCTCTATGGCGAGCCGCGCACATGGGTCCGGTATCGGATAAGGATTGATCAGCTTGTTGAGCGTCTCAATGATCCCGGGCTGCGCCAAGCCGAAGCCGACATGCAATCCCGCCAGTCCGAAGGCCTTTGAAAGCGTGCGCATGACGATAAGGTTTGAATGCTCCGCAATGAGGGGCGCCAAACTCTCTTCCTCGCAAAATTCGATATAGGCCTCGTCCAGTGCGACAAGCGATTTGCCGGCGGCGAGCTCCAGCAAGCGCGATACGTCCTCGGCGGCGTGGATTGAGCCTAGCGGGTTGTTGGGGCGACACACGAAGATAACGCGGGGCAAGGGATCAAGGTTCGCGATCGCGTCCAAATCCATCTGCCCCTCCAGTGTCAAAGGGATTTCAACAACCCCGCAACGATGCGTATCGGCGGTAAATCTGTAGACGTCGTACGTGGGCGGCATGACGAGGATTTCGTCCTTGTGCGGCTCGCAATAGGCGCGCACGGCCAGATCAATAATCTCATCAATCCCGCGTCCGGCGATGACGCATTCCGGGCTGAGGTTCGCAAATTTGGCGTAGGCGTCCGTCAGCTGGCGGCATTGTTCATCCGCATAGTGATGGATGGATCCAAGATCGACCGATGACAGATCGGGCGCGTCCGGCATCTCATTCGCGTCGATATAGGTGTTGGACGGATTAAACGCATTCAGCGCCCGCGCAGATTGATAAGGGACAAGATTATTGACGGCGTCCGAAGCTTTGATGGGCGGGTGAGACATGAGCGTCCTAGTAGAAGAGATGCGACACGGCGGCCGCGAAGGGTATGATGATCGCTGTGCGCAGAAGGAAGACGGCGAAGAGATGATGGATCTTCAAGGGCAGCGGCGATTGCAAGATCAACGCGCCGATTTCCGACATATAGATGATCTGCCCGACGGCGGCGACGGCGATCACAAAACGCGTTTGTTCGGACGCGACGCCGGCGCCGATAATCACCGTTAGGAATTGATCCGCGAAGCCGACCAGGAAAGCCGGGGCCGCTGCGGCGGCGTCCGGCAAGCCCAGCAGGCTCAATGCGGGCGCGATGGGGGCGGCGAGCCAATCAAAGATCGGCGTGGCTTCGGTGATCATCAGCGCAATCCCGCCAATGGCGAAGACGCTGGGCAAGAGCCCCATATAGATGGAGGCGACGGCCTTTAGACCCGCGACAAACAGACCTTTCAGTCCAGGACCTTTTTCGGCTTGCTGCAGCGCCGCGCGCCATGCGGCCGACAGGCTTGAATCCATGGTTTGGACGCCGTCTTTAGGGCCCTGATCGCCGTAATAGACGTCCGGCACCAGCGATAGCGGCGGAATGCGCGACAAGATGAGCGCGCAGACAATCCCGCTGGCGACCACGGTGAGATAAACGGGGCCGAACATATGCGCGACGTCGGCGGTCGCCGCTAGGGCGAAGGAAAATCCCACCGAGGCGAAGGAAAAGCACGATACGATCGTCGCCGCCTCTCGGCCGGTGTAGGCGCGGGCGCGGTATTGCTGAACGGTGATAAGCGTGCCGACCGTGGCGGACCCCATCCAGGACGCCGCCGCATCGATCGCGCCGCGTCCGGGAATGCGAAACAATCGCCTGAAAAGTGGCCCAGCGAGCGTGCCGACAAACTCCATCAGCCCATATTCCGTGAGAAGCGGGATGAAGAAGCAGGACACCAGAAACAGAACGATGATGACCGGCGCGAGGTCGGCCAGCAACACGCCGCCAGTAGCGTCAGACCAGATAAGTTCCGGCCCGACTTTGAGATAAGCGAGCAAGGTGATTGCGGCGCCTAAGACGCGGATGGCGAGCCATATCGGGCCCACGCGAAACAGCCCGGCTAAGAATTCCGAGCGCGCAGAAAGCCTTGGGACGAGCGTGAACAAAAGCGTCAGGCCTGCGGACAACAGGGTGATAATGACGGCGGTTAGGGGCAGGTAGTCACGCCATTGGTCGCGCAAAATGTCGATCACAATGGCGATCGGGATCGCAATCGTACCGTTCTCCGTCGGCACGGGAAGCATGAAGGCGCAAAACCCGATCAGGGAGGGGACAAGAAATCTTAGCGCCATAGACGGGCCCGAATTGATGTGGGTCTTAGCAAGACGCCTGACTCATACGATGCGGCCGACTATCCGCCCAGCGCTCGGCGCAGTCGATATTCGCCCAGCGTGAGTTTGTGAAAAACCACGCCCGTCGGGTCAGAAACCCAGCATGAATTGGTCGGTGGCGTTAAAAATTTGGGCGGTTACTCGGCCGGGGCGTCTTTCAGAATGGTGAGCGTTCCACCGGGGGTGATGTTCTCAAACGTTTGAACGGAACCGCCATCAGGTCCCATAAACGTCGCCTCGACTGTTACGGCGTCCGTTGTCGGGAGACCGAAATAGACCGGAACCGCGCTTTGCGTGTTGTATCCGCCGCCTGTCGTCACCTGGCGCGAAGCGATTATGCTTCCCTCGGGATCATAGATCCGCACTTCCGCGCCCGGTGTTGTGAAATGACCGTCCGCATCCAATACGTTGACAGTAAGCGAGCGCTCCAGCGCGTCGGCGGGAAGATTGTTGCGGAACAAGAAATGGCCGCCTTCGGGCCCATAGCCGTCGGTCAGCGACAGGTCGACATCGCCGTCATTGTCATAATCGATCCATTCAATCCCATGATCGCCGGCGTTGATCGGATCATCTTCCGCGACCACGCTGACAAAGGCGTCGCCGTCATTGCGATAAAGCAGGTTCAGCGGTTCTTGTACGCCGTCTACGCGTTTATAGCCGATCGCCATAAGGTCTAGATCGCCGTCCAAATCATAATCGGCCCACGCCGCGCCCACCGTGCTGATCGGTTCGGCGACGCCCAGCGCTTGGGCGACTTCAGAGAAGCTGCCATCGCCATTATTGCGATAGAGCAAATTCGGTCCATAGACCGCGACGTAAAGATCGAAATCCCCGTCATTGTCATAGTCGCCGACGGCGCATCCCACGCCGCCATCGCGCAATGTGCGTAAGGTTTGATCCATGCCGAGATCGGACGCGATATCGATAAAGCGCGCCCCGTCATTGCGCCAGACCGCGTCGCTGTCGCCGTTCTGATTGGCGAGGAAGAGATCTAAATCGCCGTCCCGGTCCATATCGAACCAGCACGAGCCGACCGTGCGGCGGGGATCCGTCGGACCGACGCCGAAGCCCAAGCGCTGAAACGCGCCGTCTTCGTTTTTGAACAACCAATTCACGCCAGCGCGGTTTGCGGCGTAAAGATCTAGATCTCCGTCATTGTCATAGTCGATCCAATTGGACTGGCGCGAGAAACGTCCGGGAATTACCAAGCCGACTTCGCCGGCGACTTCAACAAACGCGTCGCCGTCATTGCGATAGACATAGGAGCGCGTTGGAATAGGCGCGACATTAGAACCGCCGATCAAATCCGCGTCGCCATCGCCGTCATAATCGCCCCACGAAAGGCCGCGAATTTCATCGCCGCTGGTTGGTAATCCTAGTTCGCCGCCGACGCTGACAAAGACGCCTTCATCGTTTCGATAAAGCCGAATTTCGCCGCCCTTGATCGACACCGCGAAATCAAGATCGCCATCGTCGTCATAATCCGCCCAGGCGTTTGAGAGGGATCCCGCGACGCCAAACAGCTCGGGTTGGATAGAGGTGAAGGGCGGTTCTTCCGTATCCGCCGCAGCGCCCGTTGCGCAGGCGGCGAGAACGAGCGCGGACGCGGCCCCGATAAGCTTGGAGGAGAGTGGGGCGGTTTTGGACCGTTTTGTCGTCATCGCATCAATTCCTCGCGGGTCAGCGTGTTCGCTTCAACTTCTTCGCGCGTTAGCCATAGCGTCCGGAATTCGCCATCGGCCAGCATTTGAAGTTGGTCGTTGTAGTGCGGCGTTCCCGGCTGGCGGGAGTTGCCATAAGTCATCAGCCCCAGAGCTTTGACGGGCTCGGAGAACTCGACCATCGAGATCCAGGTCTCGCCATGTTGCGGCGTGCGTATGCCATCGCCGTCGCGATCCGCCCACGTGACGAC